>JALXEI010000099.1:0-3579 GCA_027069645.1 Hyphomicrobiales bacterium | reverse complement strand
CAGCCGCGGCGCCGCAAGGCTCATGCGCGTGATGACGGTTTTGATGAACTGCTTGATCATCTCCTCGGCGGCAATGAAGTCTGCAATGACACCGTCCTGCATGGGGCGGATGGTCTCGATATTGCGGGGGGTGCGGCCAATCATGTTTTTGGCCTGGTCACCGACGGCGATGATTTCGCGCCGTGTGCCCTTGCTGAACATGGCAACGACAGACGGTTCGTCGAGTATAATTCCCTTGCCGGGGGTATAGACAAGCGTATTGGCTGTCCCCAGATCAATCGCAAGGTCAGACCACAAGATGCTGAATACATCCTTTAACATTTACAACGCTCCCCGGATCAGGCCGATGCCCGTCCCGCCTTGCTTGATTTCTGCCACTTCGGGAGGGAAAACCTCGCGGACGGGACAAAATTTCATATTTTATTTGCTATCTGTCCCCTGACATAGCAACAAATATGCCATTCAGGATTCGCATAGCGACAGGGATATCGTCGCAACAACACAATCACTGCGTGTTTGCAACGGTATCAGGGTTCAGGTCATGTCCCGCGGAGAAAGGTCTTGCAGGGCGCAAGGCCGGGTGGGCTGTGCGCCTGTTTCATTCAGGTCCACGGCGATCATACAGGCCAGGATCGGGACTGGCAATATTCGAAATCCGGAATATTTTGCATGAGGGTAAATTGCAGCCTTTGTGCACTGATGATGACACAGGAATTGCGCGATGAAAAAATATTCGGTTACCATAAAACGTCATCGTACCAGCATTTCTCTGGAGGAGCCGTTTTATCAGGCCCTGACGGATATTGCATCGGAGCAGCAACGAACGCTGGCGGCTCTGATTGCCGATATTGACAGCCGGGAGCGCCAGGGGGGATTGTCGAGCGCCATTCGCATATATGTATTGCAGTTTTACCGCGAAAGGGCGAGGCGGTTTTCAGGGCCGTGCTGACGAGCCTTGTCATTTTCCGAGAGAAAGACGCTGATCGTCTCCATTGACGCCCTGTCGCGCAACAAGGGTGCATGTCCCTGGCCCGGAACCGTCACGGCTCTGGCCCGCCAGTGCAGGGTGCGCATGCGTTCAACCGTTTTGCGTGAAAGCATATCCGAAAATTCGCCGCGAATAATCAGCAACGGATGGCGGAACAGGGCCAGATATTGCCGCCACATGTCGGGCAGCGATTTTTGCAGATCAAGATGACGCCCGCCAAGGGCAATGCGGGGATCAAAGGCCAGAACCGGCCTGTCATCCTGCATTTTGAAATAGCGCCGGGCAAAGGCATGCCAGTCATCTTCCTCAAGGGCCGGAAAAGAGGATTGATAGATCCGGCGTACCAGTCCCACAGCCTCGGACCAGTTGACCGGAGACGGCATATTGGTGAGAAAGCCCATCATGCGGGCAATTCCGGCCGGTTCCAGCACAGGCCCCAGATCGTTGAGGATAGTGCTGCGCAGGGCGGCCGGGCGGGCCGCAGCCAGCAACATGGCATTTATGCCGCCGCGTGATGAGCCCAGCACATCAAAATGCGGCAGGTCAAAAGCGACCAGAAAATCGAGAATATCCCGCAATTCCATATATGATGTGTAATGCGCAGAAGTCCGGTCATTTCGGGATTGCCCCCGACCGCGATAGTCGAGGCACCAGACATCGCGCGGCTGGCGGGGATGACTGGACAAATAGCAGCCCAGAGCATGGAATTCGTCACTGTTGCCGGTCAGGCTCGAAAGGCACAAAAGGGGCGTGGCAGGATATCGGTCCCCTTGCCCGTGGCGTGCGGCCCTGTAGTGACGCCCGGCAAGGCGCAGCCCGTCATGGCTGGTAAAGGACAGGTCTGTCCATTGCTGCTGGTTCCGGTGTCTGGCTGCCATAAGGTTTTCCGTAAATCACTATGCAGGGACGATATTGTACCTGTCCGGACAGGGAATGCGAGAAACGCGCCAGGTGGTGCCTGAAACGGAGGCGGAACTCAGGGACTGGTGAAATTAACCTTCACCACCGGTGGCAGGGCGGGGTTGTCAATGTCATCCGGGTGACCGCGATTGATGTCCTGGAACAGACGTATATGGCCCCGTTTTCTGTCGAGGCGGGTCCGAAATATCTGGGCGCTCGACATGATCCGCTGGACATAGCGCCTTGTTTCGGTAAACGGGATGCTTTCGATCCAGTCTATGGCATCCACCGAAGGGGAACGCGGATCACCGAAACTCTCGATCCATTCGCGAACCCGGCGGGGTCCGGCATTGTAGGCGACCAGCGTCAGTATCCACGAGCCGTTATATTTCTCGATCAGATCATGCAGGTGGGCCACGCCAAGGGCGATATTGTAGGAAGGGTCGCTGACAAGACGTGAGCGGCTGTAGCGCACCTTGTGCTGTCGGGCAATGGCCCGGGCTGTCGAGGGCATGATCTGCATCATCCCCCTTGCACCTGCCGAACTTCTGGCTTTGGCGTTAAATTCGCTTTCCTGGCGGGCCAGCGCGAGAATAAAGGCGGTATCAACCGCGTCGGTCAATTGCCTGAAATGGGGCAGAACATTTATCGGATAGGCATAGCGATCCAGATTGAAACCGCGATAGATGCCGATTTTACCGGTGATGACGCTGCCGCGCCGGGAATGAATCTGGGAGGCCAGTTCGGCGAGAAGGACCATTTCCCCTGGACTTTTCAGACGCCAGGCAAGGTGGTTGAAGAACAGCGGCACCAGCCCGGAAAGACGGGCCTTGTGGGCGATTACAAGCGCCCTGACGGCATCGCGGGACATGAAGTGTCGCAGATCACGCCGACCGGGAACCGGTACAGCCGATCGGGGAATGCGCCCTTTTTTCTCCACCGCTTGCAGGGCCAGTTGTCCGTAAAAGGTCCGGAAATATCTGGCGGCGGCGGCGAAATGGGAAAAGGCGCCGATCGTGTCGTTCTGTTTCAGCTTCAGCCGTCCCAGCCAGTATTCGGCTTTGGCAATCTCGGTGCGACTGCGGGCCATTTTGCGTTGAAGGGCAAAATGCCGGGCGGCCAGTTTCGGCCGGTTGAGGCGGGTGAGCGCAATCCAGCCGGCCAGAAATTCAGCGTCGCAGAGGTTTTTACGGGAGATTTTACCGTGACGACTGGCAATCTCGTAAGCCGCAAGGGGCTTGTTCTGGCGCAGGGCATAACGGGTTTGCAGGCGGCGTTCGATCCACCATTCATCCGGTTCAACCATTTTTTCGGCGTCAAGCGGCGCTTTTGCCAGCAGCTTGCGTGAACGGTCAAACTGTTCCTTGCGCCGCAGCAACTGGATTTTGTTGAACAGCAGGCCCGGGTCCCGAAGGGCGGCTTTTCCCAGTTTGTCATATTGTCTTGCGGCATCTTTCAGACGGCGCTTGATGACTTCCATGCGAACATTGATTTTTTCCTGCTCCGCCTTGCCGAGATGTTTTCTGACACGACGTACGGTGGGCAACAGGCGGCGTTTGTCCTTGTAGAGGAAATGATCGGCCCGGCGCCGATGATCGGCAGATGTCAGCCGGTCGCCAAATTCGGCCAGCAACAGTTTTTCAACTTTCTGGCCAAGGGAATGGGTATGCCAGGCTGCGCGGGCCATTTGC
>JALXEI010000098.1 GCA_027069645.1 Hyphomicrobiales bacterium | reverse complement strand
TCCCGTCGGCATCAAATGCGGTCCGAGCCTTGAGCCGGATGAACTGATCCGCCTGCTGGATATCCTCAACCCCGATAACGAAGCCGGACGCATTACACTCATCTCGCGTGTCGGGGCGGGCAAGGGTGCCGATCATCAGATCAGCCTCATACGTGCTGTCGAGAAGGAAGGCCGCAGCGTTGTCTGGTCATGCGACCCCATGCACGGCAACACCAAAAAGGCCAGCTCCGGTTATAAAACCCGGCCCTTCAACGACATCATGCAGGAGGTCAGCGAATTTTTCGATATTCACCGCGCCGAGGGCACCCATCCCGGCGGTATCCATATCGAAATGACCGGCCAGCAGGTGACGGAATGTACCGGCGGCGCGCACGGCATCAAGGAAACAGATTTGTCGGATCGCTACCACACCCATTGTGATCCGCGTCTCAATGCCGACCAGTCGCTGGAACTGGCCTTTCTGATCGCCGAACGCATGAAAAAGGACCGGGTTGGCAATACACCCGATGTGCCCACCGCCCTGATGGGTTTTTGACAAGGGCGTGTAAAGATTGACTCTCGTATCGCTCCCCGGACAAGCGTTAGCGCCGCGCCGGGGTCCATAGCTACAAGTGACATGTTATTGTTTTTATTCTTGTTCCCAACGCACGCCCTGCCTGTTGCCCCTGGATCCCGGTTCTGCGCTATCGCTTGCCCGGGAAGCGAAGCAGCCGGATTGAAAGAAAAACGTGAATCAACCTTTTTGCTCGTTGCCATGACTCGTTGTCCTGGGCCCCGGCTCAAGGCCGGGGAGCGCAGGAGCGACGAAAAAACGGAGACCGAAGGGGCTCTGTGATCTCCCTCCGGTCTCCTTCGGTCCGTCTGTGATATGGTGGCATGGACGGACCGGCTTTACGGATATCAGCGCCTGGTGCAGCTAGCGCAGCCAGCTCAACCGGCGAAGCCAGCGCAGATACCACATGTCCTGAAATTGCAGCTTGGCCTTGATCAGCGATCCGGAGCAGCGGTCAACGCGCAGATTGTAGGTCAGTTCGCTGCCCTGATAACCCTGATGCGCCTGGCGGGCCTTGAAGATCAGCACATTGGGGCGAATGCGCAGATTGTGGAAATTGCGCCATCCTTGTCGCAGCAGACGGCGATGAATCTGGCGCGGCGTGGCGCAAGCGGCATATTCACCATCATAATAATCATCGGCATAGCCATAGCGTTTGGCATGGCGACGGGAATGTCGCGAGCGCAAGGCTCTTTTGTTGCGGGCCCGGCTCATGGCCTTGCTGCGGCGCGGTGCGGGATTGTCGAAAAAACGACGCAGGGCCTGACGTTCCGTCTTGCCATTTTCGCTGGTCGCAACATTCTGGTTGAAAACGCCCCAGGCACCGTGCGGTGATCTCGCCTGCCCCGCACTCGGGATGAGCAACATGGGAACAACAAGCACCGAAACGAGCGCGATTGATCTGGTGGAAAGTCTGGCATTCTTGGGTAGCATTGATTTGTCTCCCTGGTCTGGTGATCTGAAACTTTTTAGCTCATGATCTCACCATGCCACAGCCTGTCTGAACCGTTTCGGAAAGAGATGTTCACCTGCCATTCAATGACATGGCAGCAATGTGGCGCGGGTGTATTTCGCGCCGGACAGAGCCTCATGCCAGCAGCCCTTGAAGCCAACTCATAACAAAATGCAAAAAGATTGTCTCACGTTTCGCTTCCCGGGCAAGCGATAGCGCAGAACCGGGATCCAGCGGCGGCAAGCAAGGAACTCGTTGAAAGGGCAAACAAAAAAAATTGCATATCACTTGTGGCTCTGGCCCCCGGCTCAAGGCCGGGGAGCGGGATGGATTACAAACCTGACAATAATATAAAGGTCAGACATTTTGTGTTTTGGTATCAGATCGCCGCCAGAAATGCAGCAAGATCACCGGTGACATGATCGACATGGGGTTCGCTGCCATCCCCGAGATCAATGGCACAGGCATCGGCATGATCCCCTGACGTTTGCACCAGTACGGTTGTCATGCCAAGTTCACGAGGGATAACAAGATTGCGGGCGATATCCTCGAACATAGCCGACCGGGCCGGGTCGACGCCGGTGCGCATAATCATTGACCTGTAGGTCTCCCGCGCCGGTTTGGGCACATAGTCCGAGGCTTTTATATCATGAATATCATCAAACAGATGTTCGACCCCAAGTCGGGCCAGAACCTTGCGGGCATGCGATTGTGATCCGTTGGTAAAAATCAGTCTGCGCCCCGGCAGGGCAGCAAGGGCTGCGGCCAGTTCGGGGGAAGGCTCAACCGGTGAATGATCAATATCATGGACATAATCGAGATAGGCTTCCGGGTCCATGCTGTGGTTGACCATCATGCCATTCATGGTGGTGCCATAGTCGCGGAAATACTGTTTTTGCAGATGCCAGGCTTCATCGCGCCCGATGCCCAGATATTGCGCCACATAGCTGGTCATGCGCCGGTCGATCTGGTCAAACAGACGACAACTGGCCGGATAAAGCGTATTGTCGAGATCAAAAATCCAGGACTCGATATGCCGGAAGCCGTTCATTGTTTTCTCGCGTTACAATAAAACCATATCATCGCGATGAATCATCGCGGCCCGTCCCTTGTATCCCAGTATCCGGGCAATGTCATTGCTGTGCCGACCTATGATTTTCTCGGCTTCAACAAAATCATAGGCGCAAAGACCGCGCGCCACTTCCCGCCCGCTCTCGTCGCGCACAATAACCACATCACCGCGCGAAAACGTTCCCGACAGGTTTTTGATCCCGGCGGGTAAAAGGCTTTTACCCGCCGCAAGCGCCCTCGCCGCACCGGCGTCAATGATCAGTTCTCCCCGCGTCTCAAGCCCGCCGGCAATCCAGCGTTTGCGCGAGGTGACGGGGTTTCCCTGCGCATGGAACCAGCTTGCCTTGCCACCTTCGAACAGGGCGCTGACAGGATTTAATGCCGTGCCCGAAGCAATCAGCATATGCACCCCGGCCCTGGTGGCGATTTTCGCGGCAAGGATTTTGGTGATCATACCGCCCGAACCGTAATCCGAGCCCACCGCGCCGGCCATCGCCTCGATCTCCGGCGTGATTTCGGCGATTTGCGAAAGATGTTCGCCGCCTTTTGCGCTGCCGGGCGGCGCAGTATAGAGGCCGTCAATATCCGACAGAACAATGAGCAGATCGGCCGTCATCATCGAGGCCACACGCGCCGCCAGCCGGTCATTGTCACCATAGCGAATTTCGCTGGTGGCCACCGTGTCATTTTCATTGACCACCGGCACCGCGCCAACCTTCAGCAGCGTTTTGATTGTACCGCGCGCATTGAGATAGCGCCGCCGCTTTTCCGTATCCCCGAGCGTCACCAGCACCTGCGCCGCGATCAGATCATGGGCCTTCAGGCGTTCCTCATAGGCATGGGCCAGCGTCACCTGCCCGACCGCCGCCGCCGCCTGGCTTTCTTCCAGCTTCAGGGCTCCGGCAGGCAGACCCAGCCGTTTGCGCCCCAGCCCGATGGCCCCGGACGAAACCAGCACAATCTCGCGCCCCTCGCCCTTCAGCTTTGCAACATCCTCGATCAGAGAGGAGAGCCATTTGTCCTTCAGCCGCCCCTCTTCATCAATCAGCAGGGAAGAGCCGATCTTGATGATGATGCGCTTTGCGCTGTGCCAATCAGGTTTCATTTAATTTCCATTTTCACTTGTAATACCGGCAAAATGGCGGAATGATTGTTTTTCACGTTGTCATCCCCGCGCAGGCGGGGATCCATAGGCCGCAGCGTTCGCGAATAAAATACAAAGCCTGTGGTTATGGATCCCGCCCGTCGGCGGGATGACACCGGCCTTTTTCGACGGTTTCGTGAAATCTGTCCCGGCTTTTTGCCGGTATTACTTCCACATGGTGTTGTTGCTTCATCCAGATTTCATGCCCGCATACTGAACCAACCACAATGCCTTCTATCACGGGCATGGACATCACGATTAGAATCAGAATCGTCAACCATTTTGGTTTTGGCACAGGACAACCGGCAATCATATATTCATACATTCGATCAATTCTTTTTTTGTATATCGGTCGCTTCCACGGATTTCTATGCCACTCGCCTATATTGCCTGACCATAACTTCGATAAAAATAACAGGACAAAAACAGCCATGATATACACTGCGAAGTGATTGGGAAACAGATCAACCATGAACCAGCGATAGAACTCGCAGAATTTACACATATACTGTTCTTCGGTTGTCGCTTCCATCCTTCAAAACCCGTGACTGTTGAGCTGTTTTTCTTTTGGGGCGCGTTGTTCGCGAATGATCTCGCCGACCCGCTGCATCAGGCGCGTGGTGCCCCGGCCGCTGACTGCCGATATATGCCAGGGTTTCTGGCCGCAAACCTTTTGCAACTCTTCCGCCTGCATATCGGCCAGCTCCTCTTCCACCGCATCGCATTTGGTCAGCGCCACCAGCTCCTGTTTCTCGTCCAGACCATTCCCATAGGCCGCAATCTCGTCGCGGATGATTTTGTAATCCGCTGCAATATCATCGGACAGAACATCAATCAGATGCACCAGCACGCCGCAACGCTCCACATGGCCCAAAAAGCGCGATCCAAGACCGATGCCATCCGAAGCGCCCTCAATGAGGCCGGGAATGTCGGCCAGCACAAAATCCACATCCCCGGCCTTGATGACCCCGAGATTGGGATGAAGGGTAGTGAAGGGATAATCGGCAATCTTTGGTTTGGCGGCAGACATGGCGGCGAGCAGTGTCGACTTTCCGGCGTTGGGCAGACCGATCAACCCGACATCGGCAATCAGCTTCAAACGCAGCCAGACTTCCATTTCCTCGCCCGGCAGCCCGGGGTTGGCCCGGCGCGGGGCCTGATTGGTGGCGCTTTTGAACCTTGCATTGCCAAAGCCGCCATTGCCCCCTTTGGCCAGCACGACGCGCTGGCCAGCCCTGGTCAGATCGGCCAGCATGGTCTGATTGTCCTCGGCAAAAATCTGCGTTCCGGGCGGTACCTGCATGACCTTGTCCTCGCCATGCGCGCCACTCTTGTTGCGCCCCATGCCATTCTCGCCGCGCCCGGCCTTGAAATGCTGACGATAGCGAAAATCAATCAGCGTATTGAGATTGTCGACGCATTCAACAATGACATCGCCGCCGCGGCCGCCATCGCCGCCATCCGGGCCACCGAATTCGACATATTTCTCGCGCCGAAACGACAGACAGCCATTGCCACCATCTCCCGACTTGATATAGACCCGCGCCTGATCCAGAAATTTCATGTTTTACTCTTTTGCAACTTAAATGCCCTCGTCAGGCAGGCAGCTTTTCAGCCGGAACCGGGGACTTGTCCCCAAACGCCGTTTTTACAGGAAATTATACTCAAATCACCCGGAAATCTCAAAAACCCCAACGCAACCTTTTTGTATTCTGGTATCAGGTGCGTTCACAACATGCCACAACCACAAAAAAAGGAGCCGTCAAAAGGCCCCTTTCTTCATGGATAAACGCTTTCCACCGGACCTTATGACCGGCTGAAAACATATTTCGTCCGGCAATTATTCAGCCGCTACATCGGCAGCATTGGCCAGCGGCATGACGGAAACAAATACCTTGCCGTTACGCCGCGTTTTGAACTGCACATGTCCTTCAACCTTGGCAAAGATCGTATAGTCCTTTCCCAGCCCGACACCGGTGCCCGGATGCCATTTGGTGCCACGCTGGCGAACAAGGATATTGCCGGGGATGACATGTTCACCGCCAAATTTCTTGACGCCCAGCCGCTTGCCAACACTGTCGCGCCCGTTGCGACTGGAGCCGCCTGCCTTTTTATGAGCCATTTTATTTTCCTTCCGTTTCCCGACCGGCTCTTTTTGTCAAAACCGGCGGGACAAATTTCCTGTGTTCTGCTCCTGCCGGTCTGCAACCCCTGTCGCACCGGCCGGAAATCCCGTCAACCCGCGTTCACGGCCAGAATTTTGACCCTTGTGAAATGCTGGCGATGGCCGTTTTTGCGACGATAGTTCTTGCGGCGCTTTTTCTTGAAAACGATAATCTTGCGCCTGCGCTTCTGGCCGACAATCTCGGCACTGACGCTGGCCCCTTCAATGGTCGGCGTCCCGACCTTTGGCGCGCCCTCGCCACCGATCATCATCACTTCATCGAAGCTGATTTTGGCGCCTTCGTCACCTTCGATCTTTTCAATATCGAGAATATCATCCGCAGCAACGCGATATTGCTTGCCGCCGGTCTTTATAACCGCATACATAGTCTTGTCCTCACGGGCTTTTGCCCTCGATTATCCCGCATCCTTCGGCGCCGCAAAGCGGTCTTTTGATGGCCTCGGACAGCGCATTAGGCGCAGAACCTGAAAAATGGCCCACGCTCGATGAAGCGGTCAATATACGTGGTTTTTCAGGGAAGTCAACGGCCAGTCTCCCCTCATCCATCAAGCCGCAAATCCAAGCAAGGCACTTGCAATGACGGGCAAAAACAGCATCCACTGCAACATATACCGTGAATTGAGCTTCTTCCAGCCAATCAGCGCCAGATTCCAGAGAAAAAACAATAATGAAAGGATCGTAAGGAAAACCGCCAGGCCCTTGTCTGCGCCGCTCCAGCCACACCAGGCAAAGGCAATGGACATCAACAAAAGGGTAATACTCACCATATGCCAGCAATAATAATTGGTAAATCGTGACAGGTTGGAAAGGGGTTTGCAGGACAGCAAGGGAGCGACAACAAACCTTCCCCCTGCGATGATGTGAACAAGGGCTGTAACAAGACTGAAAAAAGCGGCAGCAAGAAACCAGTTATTCAATCCGAAACCTTCCTGATCATTGCAAATTCATGCGAACGGCAGCAGCCGCGGCAAAGGGCGTGAAAAACACCGTGACCAGCGTAATCGCTGCCAGAATTGCAAAGCTTGTTGAAAAACTGCCAGGTCCCACCAGAACCGCATCCATTGTTGAAATGCCGAAAATCAGCACCGGAATATAAAGGGGCAGGATGAGCAGAGACAAAAGCTGACCGCCGCGTCCCAGCCCCAGTGTCAACCCGGCCCCTACCGCACCCAGAAAACTCACAGCAGGGGTCCCGGCCAGCATGGAAAGCACCAGCACCCAGAAACCATGCG
>JALXEI010000097.1 GCA_027069645.1 Hyphomicrobiales bacterium | reverse complement strand
TGGTATGAGACTAGAAATATATCTTATGAGCCTACGGTAGATATGGTTACGAATACAAACTATACATTCGAGGTCGGAGAAAGGGATACTGCGGGGAGCTGGTCAAGTAATGCAACTACAAATGTCACCATAAACAAGATATATGTAAATGTAAGTAATCCATCTGCTTCAGATGATCCGTTGTTCGGGCAATTCCCCGGCTATACCCCTGGATTTCCTGTAAAGAGTATAAACAAGGGAATAGAGTATGCGATCAGTAATGGTTATGAGTATGTATTTGTCGCTGAGGGCATATATAATGATGGCAATTCCGGTATTACCGGAGTGGATAGATGACCGCTTCAGTCCCCGAACAGGCAACAGTTCCTGTTCGGGGAGCGGGAGTGCTTGTTGACCAGGCCGGAGAAAAAGAGTCAGTTCTTTTGCCTTTTGCCATCGCCCGGATCGATGCACAGGAACACAGGGCGACCGCCTTCTATGGCGTAGGCGGGCAGGTTGGAATTGCTGGCGCAGACCTTGCCGTCCCGGGTGAAGATGAGATCACGCAGGAAGGTGACGCGGGTGGGGGAAGGGTAGCTGGTGAATTTTTGTGTTTTCGGATTGAAACGCAGTATCCGGTCGGTCTGGTTGGCGGTGACCCATATATCTCCCGTAACGGGATGCACATTGAGGGCATAGGGGATGTCATATTCTCCCGAGGCCAGCAATGGCAGTTTGAAAATCCGGAATTTATGCGTTGTCGTATCAAAACGCATCAGCCCGCCCTCGTTGAAGGCCGGGATCCACAGTGTGCCGGATTTGTCAAATCGCAGGCGGCGCGGGCCGCTCATGGGCGTGTCAAATTCCTTCACTTCGAGGGTTTTCGGATTCACGACACCGATTTTGTTGGCATAGAGTTTGGAATACCATATTTCACCGGTCTGCGGGTGAATGTCGATGCCATAGGGGAAGTTCAGGACCTTGCGACCAAGACCTGTGTACCAGTGATGCGACATCCAGATATGGGTGTTTTGTTTGGGAAACCATGAAGCAATTTTCAGGATGGTGGGAAACAGCGCGTCGGTCAGCCAGCGGAAAAAACCGTTGCTGGGCAGATCGATAAGGGTGAATTTTTCAGTTTCGGGATCAAAACGGCCGATCTGGTTGGAGGCGGGCAGGGTAAACCACAATATGCCGTTCGGGGCGCGGCGGATGGTGTGCGGGTAGAGGGCGTCGCCACCGATTTTGAACACCTGGAACTTTTTGGTGTGGATGTTGAAGGAGACGAGCGTCGAGGACAGGGAGCCGGTGATCCAGAAAGTGCCCTTGTCGTCCTCAACCAGTGAGTGGGGGCCGTGCTTGCCGGTAAAAATGCCGATAGGCAATTGCGCGCCCGAATAAAGCCCGCCCTGAGGCAGGTCAATATCGGGCATCGGGTGACGGGTGGCCCGGCCGGTCTTGCGATCCAGTTCCCAGACCACATCATGCCCCTGGTCTACCCCGTAGAGGTGTCCGTCACTGCCCACCTCGACATCGTGAATGAATGACATGCCATCGCCGATCCGCCATTCCTCGACTTTTGCCGTGGAAATCGCCGGATCGAAAATATGCTTCTGGTGATCGGCGACCGGTTTGCCATCAAAGCCTTTGGCGAGCACTTTTTTGAACGCTTTTTTATCCCACGGCGTAATAATGGAAAAATAGCCTTCCATACGCTTTATGACTTCTTCCCACTCCTCCTCGTCTCGGGGAAGGCGGGTCAGTTGATTGCCTACCTGATGGCAATAGTGACACTGGCTGATAAAGGTTCTTTGACGCGCCTTGTCGTGCCAGCCCAGTTTTGTGGCATGGGCCGAGGCTGTAAGGTTGTCGGAGATGTCTTCGGCGGTGCGCAGGGGCCGCAGGGTCAGGGTCAATGCCGTTTGGTCCGGACGGGAAAGGTCGATACGGCGATTGAGGTCGTGAAAAGCCGGCGCGCGAACGCGCAAGGTGATGTTGCTGTCAGAGGTCCTGTCCAGGTGAAAACGGCCATCCCGGTCACTGTAGACTGTCGTTCGTCGACCGGTCTTTTGATCTTGCAGACTTATCATGGCACCGGGGATCAGCTGTCCCTCGTCGGTCATGACCACTCCCGCCATTCCGGTTGCACCGGCCGGGGCGCAAAGCGCTATCAATAGGGCCGCAGATACCAGCAGGATCGGGGCCGAAACATGTTTCATTTTTCTACACGCATTACAAACACACGAAACGCTTTCCAAAGGGTCTTCTAGTCGCTTTACAGGTAATTGTCACGTCAAATCAGTCTTCTGGCGGTGTGGTTCGCTGTCACGGCAAGACTGTGGCGAGTTGTCGAGGCGCGGCGGAGTCTTTGCCTGTCGCAGCCGGAAACCGGCGGATATATGTCCGGCAAGACGGTTCGGGGAAGAATTCTTTGCACAGAATGGTTGTTGATGCTGTTGCTTCCGCGACAATAGATGTATAACCTGCATGCGAGTAATAACTAATATTACCGTATGGAACAAATACAGGCCAGGTTTCAGTTGCCCCTCCAGTACCGGTGTACAGGCAAACAATAATAATCAAACCGGGCTTGCGAGATTGAGAAAAAGGGAAGACCAGGTGAGACTATTTATTATTGTGATGCTGTCTTTGATATTGTCAGGACAGGTTTTTGCAGCTGATCTGGAGAAAGGGCGCAAGATTGCCAAAACATGCGCCCTTTGCCACGGGGCATGGGGGCAGGGGACCACGGGAGCCAAGTCACCACGCATTGCCGGGGTTACAGTCGGGTTTTTGACCAAGATCCTGAAGGAATATCGCTCGGGCAAGCGCAAGAATGCCGGCATGGTTTCAACTTCCGGTATCAATCGCATGAGCGACAAAAATATCGAGGATATCGCCACCTGGCTGGCCGGGATTGATCTGCGCGGTGATCCCCGTTTTGATGTGGACCACGCCAAAGGGGACTACGAAAAAGGCAAAAAGATATTCAATTCCGAATGCAAGGGGTGTCATCGCAGAAACGGGTATGGAAAGCCCGAAAAGGGTGTTCCTGCACTTGCCGGTCAGCAATCGGCCTATATCATTCGTACCATCGAACGCTTCAAGGCCCGCACACGTATCCATGATGATGATCCCGAGGACGATCTGTTTGACGAAATGTTCCCGAAAAAACAGGACATGATCGATCTGACAGCCTATCTGTCGACCCTTGATGATGTAAAGGAAAAGAGAGTTGCACGCCTTGCAGACGGCTCTGTTATTCCGGGCAAATATATGCCTGAAACAGTAAAAAACAAAAAAACAAGGGTGGCAAAACTGAGCGACGAGGAATTGCCCGGGGCTTCAATCAGCGAGGTTCGTCAGACACTTGCCAAAATGCGGCTTGAGGAAGGTGTTTCCATTGAAGACGCTGTATCAGCCATGCGATCGAAAGCTGTGGAGCTCAATATGAAGCTGGTCGGGGAGCAACATGTCTCGAAAGCTCTTGCCGATCGCGGGGAAAAGAGCGGTTATCTGGCCATATACCAGTTCTGCAATCTGTCGGATGCCAAGGCCATTGTCGCCGACAATCCGCTATTTGCCGCCTATATGCCCTGTCGGGTTGCGATGGTGGAAGACGGTGCCGGCAAGATCTGGCTGATGATGCTCAATCTTGATATTCTCGTCGATAACACGCTGGTGTCGAAAGATGTCGTCAAGACGGTGATTGATGTCAACCAGAAGATGCTGGAAATCATGACCGCCGGTGTCACCGGGGAATTCTAGGTCATAAACTCATAAACAGGATCGAAATGGCAGGAGCAGATTTGTTTTCCCGCAAGGCGCAAGTTCGCAGGAAACCTTTTGGTTTTCAAGAGCTTGCAACGCAGCGAGAGAGCAAATATGCCCTGTCCGCAGGATGCCAAAAGCGCTGCAATCCGCGGCCAAAATGATCTTGCCCGTACAAAAGTACGCGCGGCGATCATTTTAACCTCGTATTTTTGCGCTTTTGGCACCATTCTCGATCCTGTTTATGAGTTTATGACCTAGGCCGTAATATCAGGGCGAATAAAACGGCTGTGGAGGGCTGGCAGATATGAAAATGCGTCCGCTCCCCGCCGGGCCGCCACCGGCCTTTACCTATAATCCGCCGCGTCGGCCCTTTTTGACTGTTGTTCACGCGGACCGGCATGTGTTGCTGTTTGACAAGCCTTCCGGGTTGCTGAGCGTTCCCGGCAAGGCGCTCGAACACGGGGACTGTCTTGAACGGCGGGCGCAATCGCGCTTTGCGGATGCGAAACTCGTGCATCGTCTTGATATGGATACATCCGGCCTGCTGCTGATGGGGCGGGGGCAGCAGGCGCATCGCTATCTGTCGATCGGTTTTGAACGAAGGCTGGTGAAGAAAACCTATGTGGCGCTGGTGTTCGGACATCTGCAAGAGCCGCAGGGGCTTGTGGATCAGCCACTGATCTGCGACTGGCCCAATCGCCCGCGCCAGATGATTTGCCACAGGCGTGGCAAGCCTTCACAGACAAAATGGCGGGTGTCGGGTTTTGAAGGAGAGCACACACGTGTCGCCCTGATCCCGCTGACCGGGCGATCCCACCAGTTGCGCGTCCATATGGCCAGTATCGGTCACCCGATCCTGGGTGACAGTTTCTATGCCGGCAAGGAGGCGAAAGACGCTGCGCCGCGCCTCTGCCTGCATGCCGAAAGCCTGCGGTTTCGTCATCCGGCCAATGGCGAATATGCGCGTTTTGAAGCCCCATATCCGTTTTGAATGATCCGGTTGCGCAGTTGCGCCGGATCGTCATTCACATTTGCTGTCCATCCAGCAGGGTACCACGTCAAGGCGGATCAGTTCATCCAGGGTCTGACGCGGACGAATGAGCGCGTGGCGGTCGTCCTTTACAAGCACTTCGGCGATCAGCGGGCGGCTGTTATATGTACCGGACTGGGTGGCGCCGTAGGCCCCGGCGGTCATGACGGCGATGAGGTCTCCGGCCTCAAGGGGCGGCAAAAGGCGTTCTCTGGCGAAAAAGTCGCCGGTTTCGCATACGGGACCGACCACGTCCATTCTGGTGCGCTGCACCTCCTTGCCCCTTTCCCTGACCGGCCATATATCATGCCAGGCTTCATAGAGCGTGGGACGTACAAGGTCATTCATACCGGCATCGACAATGGCGAATCTGCGGTTCTCGCCCTGCTTGATATAGAGCACCCGCGTGACAAGAATTCCGGCATTGCCGGCAATCATGCGGCCCGGTTCGAAGACCAGCCGGCAATCAATATCCTGCATGGCGGTGCGGATGGTTTCGGCATATTCGACCGGGTCCGGCGGGATTTCGTTTTCATCGCCATAGGGAATGCCAAGACCGCCGCCAAGATCGACATGAGCAATGCTGTGACCCTCGGCGCGCAGGTCGCGCACCAGTTCGCGCAGCAGCGAGAAGGCATCAAGGAAGGGCTGCATCTGTGTGATCTGACTGCCAATATGCATATCCACACCGGTGACATTTATATGTTCCAGATCGGCGGCGATCTTGTAAACCCGCACGGCGTCGAGATAGGGAATGCCGAATTTGTCATCGGCCTTGCCGGTGGAGATTTTGGCATGGGTGCGGGCATCCACATCCGGGTTGATGCGCAGGGAAACGGGCGCCTTTTTGTCCAGTTCCCCGGCCACCCGGTTGAGTTGCGCCAGTTCGGGTTCGGATTCGACATTGAAACAGTAGATGCCCATTTTGAGCGCCAGCGCCATTTCGCGTTCGGTTTTACCAACGCCTGAAAACATGATGCGCCGGCCCGGCACACCGGCACGCATGGCGCGGCGCAACTCGCCTTCCGAGACCACATCCATTCCGGCCCCGAGATCGGCCAGTGTTTTGATGATGGCCTGGTTGGAATTGGCTTTCATGGCATAGCAGATCAGCGTATCCATGCCGCGAAAGGCTTCGTTAAAAACCCGGTAATGGCGTTCGAGGGTTCGCTGGCTGTAGCAATAGAAGGGTGTCCCCACCTGTTCGGCAAGTTGTGTGAGGTCGACCTGTTCCGCCTGTAAAAGACCGTTTTTGTAGTTGAAATAATGCATGAAGCGTCAAATGTCCCTGTCTGGAAGGCTTGCGTCGAGGCACATTGCCAGCCTGTTGCTTTGAGGTAAAGAACAGAGGCAGAAAAATATGTTTCCGGCCAGCCTTTCCGGACGTTTTTGCAATGCCTGATTATAGCGGAATGCAAAAAGAATGTCTCACGCTTCTCACTTTGCCTCGATGTTTCGCTTCCCGGACAATCGACAAGCACTGATCCGGGGTCGAGGAGCAGCAAAAAGGGAGGGCGTTGAGAAAATGAACCTAACCCGGATAATGGATAAGGATTTTCAGAAACGCCAGTCAACCAATAATGAATTTCTGCTGTATTTCAGTGTCATCCCCGCGAAGGCGGGGATCCATAACCACGAAACTGTCGATTTGCGGATACGCCAACAGGTTGCAATGGCCTGATCATCGTGCTGCAACCCGCAAGGCTGCGGCGTATGGATCCCCGCCTGCGCGGGGATGACATTTCTTGTTGCCTGACATCAGAAAGATATAATATCGCTTGTCCGGGGGGCGAGATGGTTTCCTTATCTGACGAGTAAAAAAAGGTCGGGCTTTATACTCCCCGGGATCAGGGACGCAAAAGCCGTGTGACGAGATCGCCGCGCAGGCTGTAGATTTCGTATATGCTGCGCAGTTTTTCGTAATGATTGGCAATCTTTTCACTATTGGCCTTGAACACATCGGTCTGGGCATCCAGCAGTTCGAAGACGGTTTTGCTGCCGTCCCTGAACTGTGCCTTGTAGAGCGCAAGAACCTTTTGGCTGTCCCTTGCGCGGGTTTTCAGCAAAGCCGATTTTTCCATATTGGCGCGCACCGTGCGAATGGCATTTTCCAGCGCCTGGATATAGTCGCGGCGCTTTTTGCGATAGCGATGTTTGTTCTCTGTGATGCGGATCTGAATACGGCGCAGGGTATTGAGGCGCTTGTCACCATCCAGAAGTTTGTAATTGAATGACACCAGCCCCTTGAAGCCGGTGGTCATGTCATTTTCACCACTGATATTCTTTTTAACATTGCCGGAAAGGTCGAGATCAATACTGGGCCTGAGATTGGCTTTTGCGGTAATGATCTGGGCTCGCA
>JALXEI010000096.1 GCA_027069645.1 Hyphomicrobiales bacterium | reverse complement strand
ATGCGCCATCTGGCTGGCCCGTTCATAGGGGCCGGGCGGGCAACGGAAGGGATTGGGCGGCGGGGCGATAACCACAGTGCCGCCATCCTTCATGGCCACAAGTTGCTTGCGGAGCAGAGCGGTCTGGGCCCCGGCCTGCCAGGCATGGGGGATGGTCTGTGCGACCTTCTCATCATATCCTTCGATCGTATCCCAGCGGAAATCAATGCCTGGCGATACAATGCAGCGATCATAGGCGAATGTTTTGCCGCCGGCGGTCGTGACCGTTTTCTTGTTCGGATCAATACCCGATACCCTGTCATGAACAACAGTTACGCCATGTTTGGCAAGTCCGTCATATCCGAATCTAATGGATTCAATATTACGGTCTCCACCAATGACCTCATTGCTCATATAACAGGTGTGGTAGAATTTATTTGGCTCGATCAGGGTGACCTCAATCCCCGAATCGGCGCGGCGAAGATATTTGGCTGCTGTTGCGCCGCCTGTGCCGCCGCCCACGACCACCACTTTTTTGGCGGCGCCAAGGGCAATCTGGGGAATCCCCATGGCGCCTGCGAGTGTTGCTGCACCGACGCCTTGTACAAATGTTCTGCGTTTAAGCTTTGTGCTCATAGAAAGTCTCCTTGAATTCTTTATTGCTGGCTCGCGTAGAAGTTCAACAAGGCATCGACACCTTCCTGACCTTTTTTCTTCAGCATCTTTTTGAGTCTCTTTTTCATCTTCTTCACGGGCTCGCGCTTGGCGCCCTCACCGTCTTTCACGAAGTTGATATAGTCATTGAGGGTCCATTTCAGGTAAGGAGTCCACTGACCGGCGAGAACCCCGGAATCATCTTCCTTGTTGTTGCCGCCATCGGCGTGGCATTTTTCACAATATTTATCGTGAATCTTGGCGCCCTTTTTGGCCAGTTTCTTGTTGAACGTCTGTTTGGCATGGACGAATTTCATCTTGCCGAAATGTGTAGCCATGGCCTTGAATTCGGCGTCACTATAGCCCTTGGCGATTCGGACCATAATGGTTGAGGGAATTTCCCCGGATTTGAAGCCTTGCATTGTTTCGATGAAATAATCGACGGACAAGCCGGAAATTGTGGGAGTTCCGGGGCCGTTGCTGGCGCCGTCCGTGCCATGGCAACCGGCGCAGGTATTGGCCAACATGGAAGCCGAGGCTCCGGTCATGAGCTTTTTCTCCGCCGCGTTTGCGGCCGATGAAATCCCAAACGCCAATCCTGCGGCGAGTATGGTCTGTGAGAGTGTTTTTATTTTCATGGGCGGTTTTTTCCCTCCTGTTTGGTATAAAACGGCTGTTGTGGGTTGGAAAAACAATGTCTTGAAATGAGATGGGGGGTGAAATCCAGGAACCTCAGGATCCGGGGACCGGTCCGGTCTTTGCCGTGTTTGCAAAGCGTGGAAAGAATCTGCCCCGATAAAAAATCCGTTTTGTGCAGGTTCCGAAAAAAAATCATGTTTCTTATCTGCTTCCTTTCGTGAGCAGATTCAGTATTTCCTGATCGCCGCGTCGGCGCGCGGTGTCGGCGGCTGTTTTGCCGTCTGCGTCCTTGAGTGACGTATCCGCGCCTGAAGCCAGAATGAGTTTGATCAATTCCAGATTTCGCCCGGCAACGGCCTCCATGAGCGGTGTTATGCCGTCATTGTCCGCCTTGTTGACGTCAGCGCCATTGGCCAGAAGCAGCCTTGCGGCGTCGATCTGCTTCTCCGAGACCGCAATAAGCAGAGCGGTGGCGCCATCATTGTCAGTGGCATTGATATTGGCTTTGAGGTCCAGAAGCCGCTGGATTGTTCCTGTCTGACCTTCCTCGGCGGCAAGGATCAGCGCTGTTGCGCCATTTTTATCACGGGCTTCAAGATTGGCGCCGCTTGTCCCGAGCAAGGTCGTGGCTTCCCTGTGGCCAAATCTTGCCGCCTGCATGAGTGCCGTGCGGCCCTTCTTGTCCGGTGTATCGAGTTTGACGCCCTTGTAAATGAGTTGTTGCAGAATTTGCCGGCGGTTATATCGGGCCGCAATCATGAGTGCGCCCCAACCGGCGCGGGAGCGCGCTTCAGGGT
>JALXEI010000095.1 GCA_027069645.1 Hyphomicrobiales bacterium | reverse complement strand
GTTCTGAAAAAAGCCGGGATCAGGATTTCGATGGACGGGCGGGGCCGTTGCATCGACAATATTTTCATCGAGCGTCTGTGGCGCTCCCTGAAATATGAAGCGGTCTATCTATTTGAGCTGACAGACGGTTTGGTGGCGCGGAAAGTGATCGGAGACTGGCTCGGTTTTTATAACAGCGAGCGACCACATTCATCGCTTGACGGCCAAACGCCTCGTGAGGCTTACTGGAGCAATAGACAAGAGAAATTGGCAGCATGATCAAACACCGGAATACACCTTAACTTAGCTGCAAGACTGTCCAGGAATGTGGGACCAGCTCAGCTGCTGATATGACGAACCTGGGGTAATCCCTCCAAAACCCCAGTGGTTTTTCGGGGGGCAGGTCACATACACGGTGCGCTTATGGGAGTGCTTTTGAAAATACAGCTGTTTTTTACTATTTTTGGAATCTCTTTGAAATCCCCGTAAAAAAACAGTCAAATTCCTGAAAAATCCAGATCCCTCAAACCGCCCAGCCCTTGGGGGTTTGAGGTGGTGGAGCCAGGCGGAATCGAACCGCCGACCTCTTGAATGCCATTCAAGCGCTCTCCCAACTGAGCTATGGCCCCCTGAAATGCGTGATCAGTGTCGAAGCAGGATGAAGCCTTCTCGCCTGATTCGCAGCTTGCGGCAACATATAACACCCGCAAACAAAAACTCAATACCAAAAATCGCCTGTTTCGATTTGCGCGGTTGTTTATTATGTGCGTGATCCGGTTATTCGTCCTCGACTCTGGGCTTGTTGTCCCCGATGATTTCGGTCACGTCATCCTCGCCCTCGACCACATCGGGGAGAAAGGCGTCGGTGGTGTCGCTGCTGTCATCTGTGGCATCATCGTCGATGTCTATATCGGCCAGGTCTTCATCCTCGACAGCGGCGAGATCGGGATCAATATCGGTCATTTCACTTGCTTCCTTGGCCTTGAGGGCGGCCTTTTCGGCGGCGGCAAGTTCCTCTTCTTCCCTCGCCTTGTCCTTTGCGGCTTTTTCTCCGGCGGGATTGGCGATTTTAAATTCCACCTCGCACATGGGGCAGATGATCGGATCCCTGTTGAGATCGTAAAATCGGGCTCCACAGCCCTGACAGGTTCGTTTGGTCCCACGCGCAGCTTTGCTCGACATTGGCGAATTCTCCGGATTTCTCACATGGTCTGGAAAAAGATGCATTGCCATGATGCGCCGCCGGTGTCAAAAGGAATTGTCAAAATTGACAGCGCGCCGCAAATTTTTTACCCGGAAACGGAAAAACAGGCAGAACCGGCGGGAAATGACGGGGTTATCATGAGCCATAATGATGCAAGGCCGGTACGGACAGGACAGACATCGCGCCTTTCGGGGACGGTCTTCGTGCCAGGAGACAAAAGCATTTCGCATCGCGCGCTCATTCTGGGCGCACTGGCAGACGGGTGCACCCGGATTACCGGCCTGCTGCAATCGGGTGATGTTCTGGCAACGGCCCGGGCGCTCGGCGAAATGGGTGCCGAAATAGAGGAAAAGGCCGACCACTGGCATGTGACAGGGCGCGGAACAGGTGGCTTGCGACAGCCCGGCAAGGCTCTTGATTTTGGCAATTCGGGAACCGCCGTGCGGTTGATGACGGGGGTCATAGCCGGTCATGACATGAAAGTGCGGCTGACAGGCGACCGCTCCCTGTCGTCCCGGCCGATGGGCCGCGTATTGACGCCGCTCAAACAGATGGGCTTGCAGGTAACGGGCGAAAACGGAGATGTGTTGCCGCTTGAGGTGCAGGGGAGCTGTGATCTCGTGCCGATCCGTTATGAACTGCCGGTGGCCAGTGCGCAGGTCAAATCGGCCATCATGCTGGCCGGATTGCACGCGCCGGGACAAACCGTCATCATCGAACCAAAGCCGACAAGGGATCACAGCGAGCGCATGATGCGCCATTTCGGAGCGCATGTTGATGTTTCGGAAATTGCGGGCGGCGGGCGTCAGATCACGGTCGGGGGGCATGCCGAACTGACGGGGTGCGAGGTTGTCGTTCCGGGCGATCCGAGTTCGGCGGCCTTTCTGATTGCCGGGGCATTGATTGTGCCCGGTTCGGAACTGCTGGTTGAAAATGTGCTCATTAATCCGACCCGTACCGGTTTTTATACAACATTGCGGGAAATGGGCGCAGATCTGTCCTTTGAGAATGAGCGCGATGCCGCGGGCGAGCCGGTGGCGGATATTCGTGTCAGGTACAGCCCGCTGAAAGGGGTGGTTGTACCGCCAGGGCGCGCGCCTTCGATGATTGATGAATATCCGATGCTGGCCGCCCTCTCGGCTTTTGCCAGTGGCACAATGCGCATGGAGGGGCTGGCGGAATTGCGGGTCAAGGAAAGTGACCGGCTGGCGGCGACAAAGGCCGGACTGGATGCTGTTGGCGTCACGTCCCGTATTGACGGCGATGCGCTGGTCGTTGAAGGGACGGGGGGCCGGGTGCGCGGTGGCGGCAGGGTCTCCACATGCATGGATCATCGCATCGCCATGTCATTCCTGACCCTTGGTCTTGGCAGCAAACAGCCTGTCGAGGTGGATGATGTTTCCATGACAGAAACAAGTTTCCCGGGCTTTCTCGATTTGATGCGAGGGCTTGGTGCCGCGTTTGAAGAGCTTTGAGAAGCAGGCCGGGAAAAGGGGGAGAGCATGATCATTGCGGTGGACGGTCCGGCAGCCTCGGGAAAGGGGACGCTGGCGAAAAATATCGCCCGTCATTTTGGTATTCCCTTTCTGGATACCGGGGCGCTCTATCGGGCAACGGCCCGTGATCTTCTTGCAAGGGGCGGCGATTTGCAAAATGCTGACGAGGCTGTAAAAGCGGCACAAAATATCGATCCGGACAGTCTGGATGATCCGCATTTGCGCGATCCGGGGATCGGGGAAGCGGCCAGCAAGGTGGCACCGATCGCCGATGTGCGGGCCGCCCTGCTGGATTATCAGCGCCGCTTTGCAAACCGACCCGGCGGTGCTGTGCTTGACGGGCGCGATATCGGCACGGTTGTCTGTCCGCAGGCGGATGTGAAACTGTTCATAAAGGCGGCGGTGGAAGTGCGGGCCCGGCGGCGTTTCCTGGAACTGCGGCAGACGGATCCGGCCATAACGGAACAGCAGGTACTGGCCGATTTGCAAAAGCGTGATGCCCGGGATCGCTCCCGCGTGGAGGCGCCTTTGCTGGCGGCTGAAGATGCACACTTGCTTGATACAACAAACCTGGATATAGAAGGGGCCTGTAGAGCTGCAATTGAACTCATCGAAACGGTTCTCGGGGCAGGTGGGAAGACGGATTAAGTCCTCCCGCCCGTTTTTTGTTTGCATAATTCCCTGTTTTATGACGGAATGGGGGAACTGCGGGCATGCGCTCCCTGATCTTCGTTCGGGTCCTGCCGCAGTTTCTACGGATCGAATAAACCGCAAGTAACGGTTTTGCCGAAAATCCGGGCGGGTTCCTGTCAGGCAGGGCCCCGTTGCCGGATGGCGGAGCCATTGCCTGTTCCTTTTAACACCAGACAAAGCGAGCGGACCTCGCCCCTGGATCCGATACGCAACACCGCAAAAGCGATGTATCGGGCGCCGATATAAAATCGGTTCGGGCAGGTCCATAGTTTAGGAAACAAACCTGATGACAACACAACCCGGGACCAATGGGTCAATGAACCCTTCCAGAGATGATTTCGAAGCCATGCTGAACGAGACGTTCGGCGCCGATGACATGATGGAGGGGCAGGTTGTAGAAGGCACTGTGGTCGGCCTTGAAAAAGACCTCGTGGTTATTGATGTGGGCCTCAAAACCGAAGGTCGCGTTCCCTGGAAGGAATTTGCCACGCCCGGCAGCAAGGAGCCGGAAATCAATATTGGTGACAAGGTGGAGGTCTATCTGGAGCGTATTGAAAATGCTCTTGGAGACGCGCAATTGTCACGTGAAAAGGCCCGGCGTGAAGAAAGCTGGATACGCCTTGAGAAACAGTTTGAGGCAGGCGAAAAGGTCGAGGGATTTATTTTCTCGAAAGTCAAGGGCGGCTTTATGGTCGATCTCGACGGGGCATCGGCATTCTTGCCTGGCTCCCAGGTGGACGTGCGCCCCATTCGCGATATTACGCCTCTGATGAACCAGCCGCAGCCTTTTGAAATTCTGAAAATGGACAAGCGGCGCGGCAATATTGTCGTTTCGCGTCGTTCCGTTCTGGAAGAAACGCGCGCCGAGCAGCGTTCGGAAGTTGTCGCCCGTCTTGAAGAAGGGCAGGTTACCGAAGGCGTGGTCAAGAATATCACCGATTATGGTGCGTTCATCGATCTTGGCGGCATTGACGGCCTGTTGCATGTCACCGATATGGCCTGGCGCCGGGTCAATCATCCCAGCGAAATCATTTCCGTGGGCGATAATGTCAAGGTGCAGATCCTGCGCATCAACCCGGAAAACCAGCGCGTCAGCCTCGGCATCAAGCAGCTTGAGCAGGATCCCTGGAATGGTGTTGCCGAACGCTTCCCCATCGGTACCCGTTTGACAGGGAAAGTCACCAATATCACCGATTACGGTGCTTTCATCGAATTGCAGGCCGGTGTCGAGGGGCTGGTGCATGTCTCTGAAATGAGCTGGGTTCGCAAGAATATTCATCCGGGCAAACTGGTGTCCACCAGTGAAGAACTGGAAGTGGAAGTGCTGGCGGTTGATCCCGACAAACGGCGGATTTCGCTGGGCATCAAGCAGTGTCAGGAAAATCCCTGGAACAGCTTTGCCAGCAAATATCCCAAAGGGACCGAAATCGAGGGACAAATTCGCAATATTACCGAATTTGGCATGTTCATCGGTCTCGATGGTCATATCGACGGCATGGTGCATCTTTCCGATCTCGACTGGAACCGTCCGGGAGAAGAAGCCATCAAGGAATATACCAAGGGCGACATGGTGAAAGCCGTTGTTCTGGATGTGGATCCTGACAAGGAGCGTATTTCCCTCGGGATCAAGCAGCTTGATGGCGATCCGTTCGAAAGTGTTGCCGGTATCAGAAAGGGCGATGCCGTGACCTGTGAAGTGGTTGATGTCAAGGACGGAGGTCTTGATGTGAAGATTGCCGACAGCGACTTCAAAGCCTTTATCCGTCGCGCCGATTTGTCGAGGGAACGTTCCGAGCAGCGTCCGGAACGGTTCAATATCGGTGACAAGGTTGATGCGGCTGTGACCAATATCGACAAAAACAACCGCAAGATGAACCTGTCGATCAAGGCACTGGAAATTTCCGAAGAGAAAAAAGCCGTGGCCGAATATGGTTCCTCGGACAGCGGTGCTTCACTTGGTGATATTCTGGGTGCCGCACTTGGCAAGAAAGAAGGCAGCAGCGAGGAGAAGGCCAAGGACTAGCGCCGGTCTTTTTGCAGACGTTTCACAGGCCCCGCACCATATTGTGTGCGGGGCCTGTTTGTTTTAAGGTACGGCAGTCCGTTTCCGGCGCATTGGAAACAGCGGAAAACGGAAGCTGAATGGCAGGCAGGCAGGGGAAGATATGGCCGTTGATCGTGAAATGCTGGTTGAACGTCGCGAGGTGCGCCGCCGCCTGACCTTCTGGCGCGTGGTGGCGGTCGCAGCCGGTCTGCTGGCCCTGTTCATTATGGTGGTTCGTGGCGGTGGCAGCGGTACGGTCCATTCGGACCATATTGCCCGCGTCAGCATATCCGGCATGATCCTTGATGATGGGGAGCAGCAAAAACTTCTGCGTGATCTTCGAGAGGATGAGCGGGTCAAAGCCGTCATATTGCGGATCAACAGCCCCGGTGGCACAACCACGGGCGGCGAGGCCCTCTATCAGCATATTCGCAAGCTGGCCGGGGAAAAGCCGGTTGTGGCGGTGTTTGGAACGGTGGCGGCCAGCGCCGCCTATATGGCCGGGATTGCTGCCGATCATATTGTCACCCGCGGCAGTTCAATCACCGGTTCGGTGGGCGTTATCGTGCAGTGGCCGGACATGAGCGGCCTGCTGGGCAAGCTCGGGGTCAATATGGAAGAACTGAAAAGCGGCAGGCTCAAAGCCACCCCGACGCCTTTTAAAAAGGCGAATGAAAAGGAACTGGCGCCGATGAAGGAACTGGTGGCCGATACCTTTAAATGGTTTCTCAATCTTGTTGCAACACGCCGCAAAATCAGTCCTGTCGATGTCCCGGGACTGAAAGAAGGGCGGGTCTATACCGGTCGCCAGGCGGTAAAATATGGTCTTGCGGATGAAATCGGCGGCGAGGACGAGGCGGTCGCATGGCTGGAAAAGGTGAAAAAAATAGAAAAGGATCTGCCGGTTTTGCGGCGCAAGGTCAAACGGGAAAACTATTTCAGCCCTCTTGCGGCGCTGGCGAACCGTTTTTCCGATGTGCAGGGACTTGGGTGGTTTTCATCCCTGTTGAACGGTGGAAGCGCACTTCTTTCACGTCGTGGCGGCTTGTCGGGAAATCCCTCGAATGGACTGATGTCTGTCTGGCAAATGCCCTCGTTCGATCAGGGGATCGGGAAATAGATTTCGGTTTTTTTATGCAGGTCGATGCGAAAGGCTGGAAATATGTCCGGGTCCCTGATAGTCTTTGGTCAGCAGGGGATTTGATCATGCCGGCAGTTATCGAAACCGGTCGAGGCAGTTTTTTAATCCCTGAACCCGGCCTTTATACTGGAAAGGTATCGTTGTGATTAAATCGGAACTTGTGCAGAAAATTGCCGATGCAAATCCCCATCTCTATCACAAGGATGTGGAACGAATCGTCAATACCATTCTCAATGAAATTGTAGAAACACTTGCGCGCAACAAGCGTGTCGAATTGCGTGGCTTCGGGGCTTTCTCTGTCAAGCATCGTCCCTCGCGGCTGGCACGAAATCCGCGCACCGGCGCGAAGGTTCCGGTGGACGAAAAATATATTCCGTTCTTTAAAACCGGCAAGGATTTGCATCGCCGCCTGAACAGGAACTATACGGGAAAAAAATAGGCCGGTCTTTTGGCGGACGAGCCGACAGTTTCCCTTTCGATTTGACCCGGTAATAGTGACAGGATCTGACAATTGCGTTTACTGAGGAAATTCTTCTGGATCGGCATCATGGCCCCCGTCGGGGTTATACTGGTGACCCTGATGGTGATCAATCGCCATATGGTGGGCTTTGTCTATAAT
>JALXEI010000094.1 GCA_027069645.1 Hyphomicrobiales bacterium | reverse complement strand
ACAGACGAAGGCGACAAGATCCGGCCGCAGCGACTCGATCGCCTTGACAATGGGCTCGTGTGAGCCGCCGACGGTGCAGATGAGGGTGGTTTTCATGCTCTCTCCAGTCAATTCGGATCCTTGTCGTTTACTGTCTCAAGTCGTATCTCAAGAAAATCATTCACTTGATCCATCGGGCAAATATTCAAGCAATGTCTGGCAACGATTTTTCTGCTTGACCTTTTGTTTGTTCTTGCCCGAAAAGTCAGGAATCCATTTTCCTTCCTCTTTCCACATGGACTGAATCTTCGCCGCAACAACTTGCTGATCTTCGCTGTCCTGCCACTCTCCACCCGTTAGCTTGTTAAACAAAACGACGGCAGGGTTATTGTTGCGGTTGCTTTCAACAATCTGCTCCAGCTCCCGTTGAAATGGTGAAAGTTTAGCCAGACGCTGCTCTTCTTCCTTTTTCAGACGATCGGCCTCTTCGGCTTCACGAGCCGCCTCTGCAGCCCGCTCGGCCTGTTCTGCCCGTATCCGGCTCACTTTCTCTTGAAGTTCCGATTGCCGCTGACGAACGCGCTCGAGCCACTGAGACATGGAATTATTATACCGTTGCATCAGTGTATCGGCCTCTGGCCAGGCCGGCAGGGTTTCATGCTGTTCGGTCATTTCAACCAGCAGCCACCCGAAGGGTTTCAGGTAACGCCAGTCACCCTTGTCACTGGTGGCAAGCCAGATGGTTTTGGCTTCTTTTCCCCAGTCAGGTTGTTGACCTTTTCCTTTCATGATCTTGATCGAGCGAACGCCATTGAGCGTAACGGATTCAGCGCCGCTGTGGCGGCCAACGCGCAGCAGGAAGGCATCATTGTTTTCCAGCCGCTGGCGGATGGAAGCGTTGCCCAACAGGTTTTCCACGGTTTCCCGCCAGGCACTGTCCAGGAAACCGCGCTTCCCGAGAAGCGCCAGTTCCCGGTCGAAAATGGGTCGATAGAAGCGGTTGCAGGCCGTGGCGATCTCACCGAAGCTGAAATGGTATTTCGGAAGCTGGTTCGTGATACTCCGGGTATCCCCGAAACCCGGGATATTCAGTGTCCCCTGAAATGCCCGCAAGCGAAAGGGCGTGGCGCATTCAAGCAATTGATCGGGGCCCTTTTCCGCCAGGGAGTGAACCTCTTTTCCGTCCTTGACGACAGCATGTTTCTTTCGATTGACGGCAAAGAGCACCTCTGCGCTGTTGAGCTCCGCCGGTCCATGCCAGGCGCAATCGCCCACCTGAACCAGCCGCATGGGATCCTTGTGGAGATCGCGCATGGTGTATTGGAACAGGCGTTGCTGCAAATCGCGATTCCGCTCACCCCGTTCGGTTCGTTGACCATTGTTGACCGCATCCAGCAGGGCAGTCCTCATTGCTCCCTTCAATCCACTACCGGGCAACATCAGCCGTCGATCCGTCGGATTGTAATAGGCACGCTCGATTTCCAGAGCGTTCAACACCTGTTTGCCGCCGGATTCGATATTGGCGGCCTTGCCGATGCGTGCCTCGTAGAAGCTTGCCATCTCATCACTGACACGCACGATGTTGACCGCTTCGGGGATCAACCATTCGCGATTGCGATGGAAAAAGGCCTGGACATTTTTCAGCATGTCCGGCGTGGCCTTGCCGGTGAGCAGGCCATCGAGTTTCTTGCGCTCGGTATCCGGCAGGTTTTCCAGCGCGCGCTGGTCGAATTCGTACAGGGCATTGCCTTCGATGACATAACCGGTAGGCGTGTAGTCCTCGTCGGTACCCATGTGGACCGGGGACAGGGGCGTAATCCAGAGCTTTCGGGTTTCGGGAATGCCGCTCATGATGTTTCCTCCAGAAAGACCGGCAGGCTAGGTGCATAGCCCTGGTGTACGGTGGATTCGATGACTTTTGATAGCTGACCATTGCCGCCAAGTCCCTGGCCACAGAATGTCTCAACCCTGCCATCTTGCCTGGCCAGTACCGCGCCAGTGTCGGCCATCAACACCGGGTTCTTGAAAGGCCGCCCCGTGTGTACAGCAATATCGCCATGCCTTCCGAAGCGGGTGAAAGGCTGGTACCAGCTCCGCGTGGATTCGAAGCCCAAGCCCTGGATTGCGCAGGGAGCCAATGTCATCATGGTGTTGGCATTGTCTTGGACGGGCCAGTCATCCGATGAAATTCCGTCGACATCGAACTTGCCAAGGCCGATGCTGGCATCGCGGCCATAGCCCGCACTGCCGACATCCTGCAGCAGCTGCCGGATCTCATCCTCCGACATCCGTTCCGCGTTGTAAGCGAGATAGATGTCGAATGCCAGATCGGGCGCAAACCAGTGCTGTGCCATGGTGTAGGGCGCGAACTCGCCGGTGCCGGTGGTACCGGTCATCCGGTTGATCGTATTGTGCGGCTGGACATGCTCAGCCATCAGCTCATCGCTGGCTATATCAGTGTCGGGTACGGCATGATCAAGCCATTGACGCATTGGCTCATTGAAACGCTCGCGAGGCAGCCAGTGCCTTTTCTTCACAGCCTTGCGATCGGCATCGGGCACTTCGTCGAAGCGGTGCAGAGGCAGCGCGGGGCGTGGCAGATAACCCGCCGGGAAGGCGTCGGAGACAATCAGAAACGGTTGTCCTTCGGTATAGCCTTCCAGCAGTTCGGTCAGGCGATCCTCGCCCCAGCGATGCCTAGCCGCCCAGCAGAGCTGGCCGAACAGCGTGTCGCCCCGGATCAACCCGCCAAAGGCCGAACACGGGCGCAAGATGGCAATCAGGGTTTTCATACCGTCTCCTTAGAGTTGCACCTGTTCGAGTTTTTCCTGCACCGATTCGCCGTCCAGCGCCAGATCCCGGAACACCAGTTTGCCGTAACCGCGCGAGACAGAGCCACCCAGGCCGGATAACTCCACCAGCTTGAGTCCACGCAGGACGGGATCGAGCAGATCTTCGCCGTCGATGACCTTGATCGTGAGCTGGAAATCGAACTTCGCCCCGGCCGGGACCCGCTCGGTATTACGCGGATTTTCCGCCGTGCCCTTGATGCGGTCGATGGAGTTTTCCATCTTGGTTTCGGTGAGCAGAAGATTGTTGTCGCTCATCTTTTTCACCCAGTCAGTGTCGAGATTGCAATCCCAGAACGCCAGCCGCGTTGGGCCTATTTCCTGCACCAGTTTCGGGTCGTCCTGTCCGCCGCCACTGGGCGCATACCCGAACAGGCGCAATATTTCGATACCCTGGGCGCGGTTTCCATTAAGCTCGTCGATATGCTTGATCGCCAGAGCTTTACCATCGGCAATACCGACCACACCACAGTGCCACTCCATCAGGCTGCGCATTTTTCCCTTGAGGCTGGAACCGGGGATATAGGGCTGGTTGGTGACCGGGTTCTTGATGACGGGGTTGTCCGTGCCACCGATGTGCATTTCGGTGTTGCCGCCGCCAATGTGCAGGCCGCTCACCAGCTCGATCGTGCCAGTCAGTTTCGAGATTTTGTCCAGTTTCATGATCAGTCCCCTTTCTCCAGTTTGTAGAAACCCATAAAGGCTTCGAAAAACAGTTTGGCCGTGCGCAGATCAGTCGCGCTTTTGATAAAGTCGACAGTTTGCTCGACAAGGTCCACAAAAGCGCCATCGACCAGCTTGCGGCCTTCGGCATAGGCGGCCTTGGCCTTGAGCATGCGTATGAATGGCAGATAATCGTCAAACCTGTTCTCGTCCTGACGAACCTTTTCTTCCCACATCACCAATTCATCGTAGAAACGGCGAAGCTGGGTACTTTTGTTGTGTTCTCGCTTGCTCTCGGCGACTACTTTGGCGGCAGTGTTCGCCGTCTTGTCAAACAGGTCGGCTTCGATCTTTCCGTTCTCATTGGTGAAACTGATTGTAATGCCTAGTCTGCGCCGTTCCTGTCGGGGCTTGCCGCCGTGTCTTTTCTGGTTTGGATAGCTCATGTCATCTACTCCTTCAGCTACGCTGTTGATATAGGTGGATAAAAAGCGGGATCTTGAATCGGTTGCCGTACCGCTCGATGGGTTCGCTCAGAATGTTGGCCAGTTCCTGCATTCGGCGCTCGCGCTCTTGTTGCCTGTCCCTGCCCTTCAGAGTTTGCTCCAGCATGCGATAAGTGCGATAGCTGAACCAGGAGCGCCAGATGGCGTTTTCCGGCCGGGGCTGATCCGACTTCAGGTTTTCGGCCATGTCGGCCAGGTCTTGCAGGCGATAGAGATAGCCGGTGCTCAGATCGAACTGGGCGTCTTTGTCCTCGATGTTCTCCAGGGTTTTCCACAACTCGTCGAATTCATCCCAGGAGACCGTCTGACCAAACACTGTCACAGCGTTCTTGCCATCGTGACTCTTTGCATATTCGAGCGCCTGTTCCGCCATCTCGCCCATTTGCGCCACCGGCATACCGGGCTTGGTCATCAGCAAGCCGGTGGAAAAATGGATGTCGCTGTTTTTCGCGACATAGCGATGGAACGCCTCACGCATGCCTCGCGCCAGCCGGATGGTGCTGCGCCACGGGCCGATCAGGAAGAAGTCGTCGCCGCCTGCGAACACCGTGTAGGTAGATGGATATTCACTTCGGCAATACCAGGGCAGAAAGACAGCGAAAAAGGCATTCATCTGACGAGAGAGCGAAGCCCATTTGGCGAAGCTGGGCTTTTCCAGCCCGACCTCGAAGATGCGACCCAAGTTGTCCACATCGCCTTTCAGAGTAATCAGGGCTTCCGTGCCTTTCCAGTGGTCGTTGGCATCCAGCCAAAGATCATCGCGGGCAATGTGCTCGAAACTCTTGGGCATTCGGGCATCCCATTCGGCATCTTCCTCGATTCCCTTGTAGCGGTCAGCTTCCCATGCATTGGCGTCGCCCATCTGTGGCACATAGGCGTTGATGCTGCGGCGTGCGTAGCCGTTGAAAAGCGCTGACGTCTTGCTTTCGGGCAGCGAGTAATCCCAGGCCCGACGCAGATCGCCCCTGGCGGCCAGTTCTCCGAACTTGCCACTGGCCATTTCACTGCCGGTAAAGCTGATGTGGTAGCCGAACAGGCTCAGCGTCAGGGTTTGATGGCCGATGTTCGAGCGTGTCACCAGCAGCCGGTCGTTATGCGCCAGCCAGTTGCCGGTGTTGATCTGATCCAGCGCCAGCGGGCTGATGTACTTGTTTTCCGCCTTGGGCAGTGATTCAGAAGCCGGGGTGCGTCCGTCAATGGCGCAGACGCCCTTGGTATTGTCGAAGCTGTCAAGAAAGCCCTCGAACACCGGCGCAGGGGCGTTGTCTCCGCAAAGGGCGAACCGGCTCGCCTTGATATCCTCCAGTCGCTTGAACAAGCGGTCGATGAGCCGTTTGAAAGGCGGCTCGCCATCATCGTTGTTACGGTCGAGAAAATCGTTGCAGGCTGCCGGCTCACAGGCAATGCCAATACCGGATTCGCCCCAGGTCTGTTGCAGAAACCACTGGTTGAAATCATTCTGGATCTGGGCCAGTTTTTCCCGCACTTCGGGTCGGTTGGGCGCGACGATAAGAAACTTGCCCGCCGCGTTGATAACCTGGCTAGTGGGTGGCAGGCCCAGCTCGTCGAGTATTTTCAGCGCCGCGCATTCGGTGAGCAAAGAGATATACGCCGAACGCCCCCGCAGCAGTCGCGCCGCGTTTTTCTGAGTCTCGCCGCCGCTCGCGAAGATGAACGACTGGATGCCGAAAAAATCGCCAATGACCAGAAGAAACTTCTCCTCGCTCCAGGCTGTTTCCGCCAGAGACTGCTGCTGGCGCTCCCGGTCCCATTGTGCACAGAGCTGTTCGCGGATTTCTTCGGGACTGTCAGTCTCGTGATAGCGCCACAACGCAGTAGCCAGCGCGGCGGTCGTGCGCGAATGGTCGTACAGTGAGACCTCTGGTTTGGTATTGCCCACTGTGGCCGAGGGAATGGCCGAGGCGTAGGTCGCCCACAGCGAATCGAAGTGATCCAGCCACAGACTCCAGTTCTTGCGGTGGCTTTTGGGAATCTCGTTTACGGCAGCGAGGAAGGCATCCCACAATTTGTGGTATTCCTCCTGCGCCGTCTTGTTTTCCGCTTTTTCCGTCTTTTCGGCTCGTTCCGGAAAGAGGCTGTCCACAGAAAGAGGCGCGAGCCGGTAGCGCCACTCCAGATCGTCCGGTTTGACCGGTTGGCCGCCCAACCGTATCTGCTCGAACAGCGTCAACTGCCGGCGGGTGTAATGGTTCAGCGGCTTGTTGTCGTTATCCACTGCCCGGTTGTAATCATCGAAAGTATCGCGCTCGAAGCCGGAAGCGACCCGGTCCGCCGTGGCAATGAGCCATTGCTGCGCCGTATCCGGGTTGTGGTGCATGGCCGCGGCGTTGATCAGGGAATCGTCCACGCCCGAATCATTCCAACCGGCGAAAGGGCTGACATCTGCGCCTTTCAAGGGTGGCAATGCCGTTTCCAGCAAATCGATGGCGATTGCCGAATAGGCCGCATGCACATGGGTATATCGGCCATTCCAGCTTGGGCAGTAAAGTTGTTTGTTGCGATCGGCAAGACTATTGCCTTCGGCGTCTTTTTCCTGCGCTTCCTCGATGCGTGCTCGTTCGGCCAACTTGCCGAGATCATGCAGGTATGCCGCAAAAGCCATGCGGCAACTCGAATCCATCTTGTCTTTCATTTTATGCTCGCTCACTTGTTTTTTCAGTAATAACGATTGCCACCACACAATTCAGAGATCGGTTTCACTGGAGTCATCAGACACTTGCAATTCATCCTGGTCCTCCAGCTCCAGTGCCGGGACGCTCTGCATGGCCGAGCCGATGATGCCCTGCAGGTCGCCGTACATGCCGGTGGTGCCGAGCATGACGCGTTCGATCTGCTTTTCGCGTTCCTTCCAGTGCCGGTTCATGGCGCGGCGTTCGCGGTTGACCTGTTCCTGCATCGTGGTAAAGGCCTCGACGATGGCTTCGACCCGGTGTCGGAATTCGTCGCCGGAGAGGTAATCGTAGAGCAGTTGCAGCTTGGCGCTGACACCGGTGGCGGCGGCTCGGGCCTGGCTTACCGTGAGCAACTGGGCACGCAGGGCGCTGGCCAGCGGCAGGGCGTGGGCCCTGTCGCAGATCCAGACGCCATCCTTCTGGCCAAAACCGGCTATGCCTTCCGGCAGCGCCATGGTGACCAGCACGGCGACCGCGGCTCCTGCGGCACGCTGGTCGTCCTTGAGCTTGGG
>JALXEI010000093.1 GCA_027069645.1 Hyphomicrobiales bacterium | reverse complement strand
CTGCTGGCCGTTGCTGACCTGAAGGCCGGCCTGAGGCTGTTGCATGATCTTGGGGATATGGGGGGGACACTCAGCACCTTTGAGATCATGCCGCGTATGGGGATCGAGTTTGTGCTGCGCCATATTCCCGGTGTGCGCGATCCGTTTGAAGCGGTGCATGAATGGTATGTGCTGGCGGAAGTTTCAGGCGGGAGCGCCGGGCTTCGCGATGCGTTTGAGCAGGTGCTCATGAATGATATTGAGGGCGGGATCGTTATTGACGCCGTGCTTGCGGAAAACCAGACCCAGCGTGAGGAGTTCTGGCGTTTGCGCCATGGGCTTTCAGAAGCGCAAAAACCTGAAGGGGGCAGCATCAAGCATGATATTTCGGTGCCGGTTTCCAGAATGCCGGAATTCATCGACCGGGCAAGCGCTGCGGTGAAGGCGTTCATCCCCGGTTGCCGCCCGGTGCCTTTTGGCCATATGGGCGATGGCAATGTGCATTTTAATGTCTCCCAGCCTGTGGATATGGAGCGCGAGGCATTTTTGAACCAGTGGGAAGCCATGAATGCCAGTGTGCATGACATTGTCACGCAGATGAATGGCTCGATCAGCGCGGAACACGGGATCGGGATTTTGAAACGCGATCTTTTACCCGGCGTCAAATCCGCGGTTGAACTGGACATGATGCGCAGCCTCAAGAGAGCCTTTGATCCGCGCGGGATCCTGAACCCCGGCAAGCTTATCCCGAAAGAAGGAGACGGTATGAATTGATTGCCGCCTTTTGGTGGTCTGGAGATAAGATATCTTCGGGGTAGATAGGTGGCAGGGTGAATGTGTTGTGTGAGGCCCCGTTGAAGGTTGCATTTTGAGTGTGACAGGAGACGGGATCAGACCTCGTGAAGGAGACTGCCCGCCCCTGTCACCGAATCACCGCCCTGAGGCTCACAAGTTGGCTCAAGTCTTTTCAACAGGCCAAGCTGATACGTGATGATCTCGTATAGGAGAGTGGCGACCCGAAGAAATTCTACTCCATGTTTTTGATCAGTTCAATCGAAGAGGTTTTGAAAATGACACGCTATATCGGAGTGGATTTACATACCAACAGCTTCACCATCTGCTATTTGTGCGATGGCGGGCGCGAAAGAATACAGACATTGCCATTGCAGGGCGGTGGTCTGGAGCAGTTCATTGCCGGGCTTGATCACGACGATGAGGTTGCGGTTGAGGCTACCGGCAATTCTGCCTGGTTCCGTGACCAGGTGCTGCCCCATGTCAAGCGCGTGGCCATCATTGCGCCGTGGCAGTTTGAAGTCATCCGCCGATCTGTCAAGAAAACCGACAAGCATGATGCCCGCGCCATCGCCTTTTTCCTCAGCAAGGACATGTTGCCCGAAGCGCGGTTGAAAGACGCAAGCATCGTTCAGCTTGCCAGTACGATTGCCACCCGCGATCAACTGGTGAAGCTGCGTGTATCGCTTTTGAACAAGGTGCATGGACTGTTCAACCGTCGCGGCATCAAGATCAGGAAAGAGGTGCTGACCAGCGCCAAGGGATTTGAGCGCTCGGTTGCCGCTCATCAATGGGATAGACTGGAGCAGGTTGAACTGGAAGTGATCGCTGCCCAGCTCGACAGCATCAAGCAGGCCTGCAAGCGGCTGGAAAAGGAAATCACCGCCTTTGCCAAAACCCTGCCAGGCTATGACAACCTGATTTCCATCAAGGGCATCGGCCCGCTTTCTGCGGCGGTCTTCCTGTGCACGATCGGCAATATTGAAGACTTTGCCAAACCCGGCAAGCTTGCCGCCTATTTTGGCATCACGCCACGGGTATCGCAATCCAATGATGCACAACGTGTCGGCAGGATCACCAAACGCGGCAACAAGATCGCCCGCACCACCCTGGTGCAATGCACCCTGATTGCCAAACGCTACTCACCATACCTGCACGCCTTCTATGAACACATAAAATCCACCCGCGGTGTCGGCAAGGCCATCATCGCCACCGCCAGAAAACTGCTCAATACAATCTTCCATACCCTGAAAAACAAATGGATATTCCGAGACTTCGCAAAATTCGAACTTAAAACTTGAAACCAATCATAGGAGAGATACAAATGGCAGCTTTGAA
>JALXEI010000092.1 GCA_027069645.1 Hyphomicrobiales bacterium | reverse complement strand
CTCGACACAATACCCATGCCGGTTACAACGACACGTCTCATAGCCACTCCCTCTTCATTTAAGGCCGTAAACTCATAAACGGCTCCCTATTTCTTTTCGAACATGAGGTCAGGCATCCTCGTCCGGCTGAAACAACACAACGCGCAGATCCTTTGCATGAAAGATTTCCTCTCCATCTGCCCTGACCACACCGTCAGCCACACCCATCACCAGACGACGATTGGCAACGCGTTTGAAATCGACAGTGAATTCGACAAGTTTTGTCTCGGGGGTGACCATCCCGGAAAATTTGACTTCACCGGTTGAAATGGCCCGCCCCTTGCCCTTGCCACCGATCCAGCCAAGATAGAAACCCGTCATCTGCCAGAGGGCATCCAGCCCCAGACAACCCGGCATCACCGGATCGCCCTTGAAGTGACAATCAAAAAACCACAAATCCGGCGTGATATCGAATTCTGCAACCATCTGTCCCTTGCCATAGGCTCCCCCCTCCTCGGTAATGCTGGTGATGCGGTTGAGCATCAGCATCGGGGGCAATGGCAGTTGCGGATTACCGGGGCCGAACATCTCTCCGCGGCCACAGGCCAGAATATCTTCATAGTCAAAACTGTTCCGGCGTTCGGACATGCTTACTCCTCGGGCTTGTTAACGGGCTCCTTGCTGCAAGGAGCAAACAGTTACCGATCAGGGCAGCGCGTAAATGGTACACGAGCCGCCCGCAGGTGAAATTGTGATTTGATAGTTAAAGCAATTTCACCAGGCTGACAAAGCCTATTTTGACGCTGGCCCGGAATTCGCAGAGGTTTTGACATGTCAGGATTATTTGCCGCATTCACCCTCTCACGCGTAATTTGCAAAACAATGTGTTTTTAAACTATAATAGCTCCAAACTGGAAAAAGAACCCCGTGCCCTTTCACTTTGGAAGACGGGTCATAACAGGACTTTGGAAAATTGACCGACAACAATGATGAACTTGTTGACCGCTTGCGAGATGCCGGTCTGCGCCCGACAAGACAAAGAAAATCACTGGGCAACCTGCTGTTTTCGGCGGGCAACCGGCATGTAACGGCCGAGCGCCTGCACGAGGAAGCGATGAACGCCGGTGTCGCTGTTTCCCTGGCGACGGTCTATAATACCCTTCACCAGTTTACCAGTGCCGGTCTGCTGCGCGAAGTGGCCGTTGAAGGTGCCAAAACCTATTTTGATACCAACACATCGCAACATTTTCACTTTTACCATGAAGGAGAGGGGAAGCTGGTCGACATCCCCACCGATATGGTGCTGCTCGAAAATCTCCCCGATGCCCCGGAAGGCACAAAAATCACCCAGGTCGATGTCACGGTCCGCGTTAAAAAGAAATAGCACTATGACATGATCCGGGAGCAGCAAGCAGGTCGATAAATACCAGGGCGCAAAAGATTGACCTGTTTCACCGGAAATCGGGTTGCATTTCCCTTATATCCGGTCCAAGCCGCAAGGGGGAAATATTGCGCGTCAGTCCGGTTGAATTGTCAAACTCCAGCACTACACCCGCTATCGCCGCTTCACCCGTCACCGGCGCAAAACGGCTGCCGTTGACCCTTGTCACAAAACGATTGACCGGTTCGTCCTTTTCCATACCCAGTACACTGTCATAGACCCCGCACATACCGGCGTCGGACATATAGCCCGTTCCACATGGCAGGATACGGTCATCCCCCGTTGGCACATGGGTATGAGTGCCGATCACTGCACTGACCTTGCCATCAAGAAAATAACCCATCGCCTGTTTTTCGGAACTGGCTTCGGCGTGCATGTCAACAAACACGAAATCAGCGCCCGATCCAAGCGGGCAGGCTTCCAGCTCTGCGGCAATCTTTTGAAACGGGCAATCCAGTTCCTGCATGAACACCCGGCCCATCAGATTGACCACCAGTATGCGCCCGCCACCCTGCACTTCAAACAGTCCGGCACCCTTGCCCGGTGTCCCTTCGGGATAATTGGCCGGGCGCAAAAGACGATCCTCACGGGCAATATGGGACAGGGTTTCGCGCTGGTCAAAGGCATGATTGCCCGTGGTGATGACATCGGCCCCGGCGTCAAAGAGCCGGTTGGCAATCTTTTCATTGATGCCAAAGCCGCCTGCTGCGTTCTCGCCATTGACGATGACAAAATCAAGCACGTAACGCTCGCGCAACTCCGGCAGTTTTGCAAGCACGGCCTGTCGCCCCGCCCGGCCCACAATATCACCCAGAAACAAAAGTCGCACGCTTCATCACTTTCCAGAAAAAGCCGGTTCAAAATCTCAGCAGACCGGCAGGGGTTGCAATATGGTCAAGACGCTGGTCAAGGGCATTGACCGGCAACGCCGCCACCTGCTGGAAATCATGGGCGAGACCGACCGCCAATACCGGCTTTGCCGCCCGCAACCTTTCCAGTGTGCGGTCATAATAGCCACCGCCATAACCCAGCCGGTTTCCTTTCCCGTCAAAGGCCAGAAGCGGCACAATAAGCAAATCGGGCTCAACGCTCAAGCCCTTGTCGACCGGTACCCTGATACTGTACTGACCCAACACCAGTTGCTCGTCGATATTCCAGGGACGGAAGGTCAGCGGCTCTGTTCTGCCCCGCACGACCGGCAGCGACAGGCGACAACCCGCAGCGCGCAGGAAATGCGCCAGCGGCAGCGTATCGAGCTCGCTGTTGACGGGATGATAAAGGCCGACCTGTCGGCGCCTTTTTTCCTGCAACAGCGGTTTTATATGTTCGATCACCTCATGGGCAGCCTGTTCGGCCTCTGCGGGAGTGACGGCAGAACGCCGCGCTTTCATCTGCTTGCGCAGATGATCTTTTTGTTTATCTGTCCGGCTTTTCGCAGTGGGCATCAGGATCATATCTCAACAAAACGGAACAGGAGCAATAGCGCGCGGCTTCTTTCTCACAGGCCGGAACATATCCGAGTTTGGCGAAGGTTGCCAGCGAAGCCCTGTTGTCTTTTTTGATCCACGCAAAAACCGGCTCATCCATTGTAACCGGCATGTGTTTTGGGGCCTCTTGCAGGGCGCGCGTGCCGAGACCTTTCTGGCGATCCTTTCGATCTGCAATCAAAATGCCTATTTCCCACGCCTGTTGCGGCAGGAAATCCGGCCAGTTGATCGCTGAACGGCTGAACGCCCTTGCGTGAATGAGCGAAACGAGGCCAAGCGGCCTGTCTGTCGTCTGACCGAAGATCAAAAATACCTGCCCGATCTCCTTTGGCACCATAATGCCCAGTCGCATTTCCTTTTGCGTACTGATCGGCGCCCCCCACCAGCGCCTGATCCCGGGCTGCACCAGCCAGCGATTGATCAGGGGCAAATTTTCGAGAGAGGCCGGGCGCAAAATTCCCTTATGAAGACCTTTTCCATTCATCCGACCTGTTCGCCTTTTGGCCAGGTGATGCGGTAGTGCAGGTTGATTTTGTGCTGCTGTCCTGCGCCCAAATCAAATTCCCAGGCCAGTACGCCGCGTTTATCATCGACATTTTCCTCGTCCGGCCTGGTCATATCACGCAAACGTTCCACTTTCAGCTTTTCATGCCTGGAGACGGGAACACGGTCAAGAATCCGCACCGGCATGGCCCGCGGGTGATGATTGTCAATGCTGATTTCAAATTCATATTCGTCGCTGTTCTCACTCCTGATGAGACCCTGGCGGCCCTTCTCGCGATGTTTCTCCACCCTTTTGACGCTGACCTGATCATCGGCGCCAAAGCCCAGCTCGTGACGCTCGCCGACATTGACCAGCGGCAAATGACCATTGCCCACATAAACATTGTCGCGATAAAGCGCCACCTCTCCCGGCAACAGCGGCAGTTCGCCATCGAGCCTGAAAACGGCATACAAAAAAGCCGTCGGATCAAGCAGCGGAGTGGCGCGAACCTCAAGAGCCGGTTTCAGTTTTTGCCCGCCAATACGTACTTTTTTCTGCTCGCCCCTGCCCGAAAGCGTGACCCGACCCGGCACCTCGAACCGAATATGAAAACCGCCCTGCTCCACTTTTGTTTCCTGCTCGATCACCTTTTGCATCACATCACCCGGCACGGCACCGGCACTCTCATCGGGCATCGCGGCACACATGACGGCCTCGGGCTGTTGCTGTGGAACGGGGCTGTGCTGGCGCAAGGCACCGCGAGGAATACCGGGAGCTTCAGGCAATATGTCAAGAATGACCGGGGCAAGATCGGGGGCGCCGGTTCTTCCCGAAGGACGGGTTGTCGAAAGGCTCAGTTCCACATCCTGCCACGCTTCGCCGCTGTTTTGAAAAATGCGGGCACGGCGCACCAGGTCAATCAGCGTCTGCCCGTCAGCCGATCCCGTGTCGAGCCGCGCATCATAAACCGGCTGCCAGCCCGCATCCGGCATTTGATAGCGGATTTTCAGCTCTCCCTTCAATGCACTTCCGGCCGTGGCGCTGATTTCGACCTCGGTGCGCATGATTTTATCCCGGGGCTGATCATCAAGCTGGCCGCGCAAATCCTCGATGGTTTCCCCGAGATGGCGTTGTGCGATGGTCAGGGCATTGATGGTCTCATATACCCCTGGCAAGCGCTCGCCGATCAGATCAAATATTTTGCCCCAGTCGGTTTTCGGACTGCGCGGCGAACCGGGCATGGCCGCCAGAGCGTCCATGAGATTTTTCTGCGTGGCCGCGGTTTGCAGGCGCCCTTCCAGTTCCTGCATTTGATCTTCAAGCTTTTCAATGCGCTTTTCCAGAAGACGGCGCTCGCTCTCGTCCAGCTTTTTTTCCGCGCTGCTGATATGAACGATGCGGCTGTCCACGGCGGCAATGGTAAGTTTACCATCCACCTCGCCTTCCACCCGCAAACTGTCGGCCATGAGACCAGGCGGCAAATCCCGCAAAACAAGCCGGTGTTCCCCCTCCTCCAGCTCGATTTGCGCCAGCCGGGTAACCTCGGCCCCTTTTGAAAACAGCGTCACCGCGTCGATTTTTGATGTCAGTTTCATGGTTCCGGCTCCTGGTATGAAGGGAATATCCCGCATATCTCACCATATCGCGGGACATTTTCAACAACAAACCGACAGTCATGCGCGACGGCGCAGGCGATGACTCATGCTGAGTTGTGTAACGCGTAATCTTGCGATAATTCTGCACGATGTCATCATGACAGAGAGAAATATCACGCGATACGGACCGCCCGGCACTGTTTGTGGATGATGAAACCGGACGCTTTCGACTGTGGAAGCCAAGTGCGCAAGGGATATGTAGAACGCCCTGAACACTCAAAATGGTCCTCCGCCACCCCCCATTGCCCGCCTGAACTCGCTGGTATATGGTGGAGGGGCAAATTCCGTGCGATAAAACGTTCCGGAAGGGGTTACAAACCCCTTCCGGCGGGCACATTTCACTTTGAAACGTGAGTTTGGAGGGCACTTGGTTGAGACGAATTGTTTTATTTGGCGGCGTTATACTTTTTGCATCGTTGATTGGTGGCTATTTCACTCCTGATACTTCTTGGCACAAATCTCACATTAAAGAGTTTGAAAACCGAGGGTGGCAATATAAAGCGACAAGAATTATCGATCTTACCGAACCTTGGTGCTGGTTTAAAAGTTGCTATTCCCATATCAGGTTTTGGGGAAAACTACCAAATAACCAGAGGGTTGAAGGAATGGTTGCTATCGCAACAGGAGTAGTACAACACTTCAAAGGCCGAAGTTGGCTCGAGCATGAGGCAATAGCATTTCTACAGTGTAGCACTCCGAAAAAACTATACTGGTCAGACATAAGTAAGGATAAGCGTAGGGACCTCGAGAAAATATTCTATGCAGCCAAACTGATAGACAACAACTTCAAACCAATAACAAGAGAAGACAAAACTGCGGCTTGGCAAGCCAAAATAATTGTGAAGCGTTTTTGTAAACAATAATGGGTTTGTATCAGAGATTTTTACAGTCACAGAAAATGTGTGCTTCTCACAGGACTTGACACATTACCAAAGTCAAATAACGGAGTAAAAATGAGAGTTTTACAATATCTGATTGCAATTTCAATCGTGGTTCTGACATCCACACATCTTGAAGCTGGTTTGTGTTCTGCACCAGTTGAACCGTCATGTGTCGAAATGCTGGATTCCAGTGGAACGTCGGATACATTTGCATTCGATCAGTGCCGGTCCGAACTGGAAAGTTACCAGAGTGATTTGAAACAATATTTCCAATGCCTGTCGGATGAATTGAATGAAATGATCAAGAAGTTTAACTGCAAGGTCAAAAGGGATGGTTTTTGCTATTAACAGCCCCCGCCGGAAGGGGTTTGTAACCCCTTCCGGAATGTTTTCCTATAGACGGCCCCCGTCCGCCAGAGGCCTACAGCGCCCGCATCTCTACTTCGACGCCGTTGAGCGTCAAGTTGCCGTTTTGGGTGCCGACCTTGACGTCTTCACCATCCCTGATCTTGCCGGCCAGCAGCAATTCGGCCAGCGGGTCCTGGACCGCCTTTTGAATGACGCGCTTCAGGGGGCGGGCGCCATAGGCCGGATCATAGCCTTTATTGGCCAGCCATTGCCGGGCATCATCGTCGAGTACGATATTGATCTTGCGATCATGCAGCAGTTTTTGCAGACGCTTCATCTGGATATCGACAATCGCCGCCATCATGTCGCGCTTCAGGCGATGGAACAGGATGATCTCGTCGAGCCGGTTGAGAAATTCGGGCCGGAACGCGCTTTTGACCACGTTCATGACCTCGTCGCGCACCTTGTCGACATCCTCGTCCTCCTTGAGATTGACCAGATATTCGGCGCCCATATTGGAAGTCATGATGATCAGCGTGTTGCGAAAATCGACCGTGCGCCCCTGCCCGTCGGTGAGGCGACCATCATCGAGCACCTGCAACAGAACGTTGAACACATCCGGATGCGCCTTTTCGATTTCGTCGAACAGGATGACCTGATAGGGACGCCGCCGCACCGCCTCGGTGAGCGCCCCCCCCTCTTCATAACCGACATAGCCGGGAGGGGCGCCGATCAGCCGGGCGACGGAATGTTTTTCCATATATTCCGACATGTCGAGCCGCACCATCGCCGTTTCATCGTCAAACAGAAACGCGGCCAGCGCTTTGGTCAGCTCGGTCTTGCCGACCCCGGTCGGCCCCAGAAACATGAAGGAGCCGATGGGCCGGTTGGCATCCTGCAAACCGGCGCGGGCACGGCGCACGGCGGTTGATACCGCTTCCACCGCTTCTTTCTGGCCAATCACCCGCTGACCCAGCACCACTTCCATTTGCAGCAGTTTTTCGCGCTCGCCAGTCAGCATCTTGT
>JALXEI010000091.1 GCA_027069645.1 Hyphomicrobiales bacterium | reverse complement strand
AAGGGAGTAACATCTTTGTGTAGGGGGAGGCCGTCATGCCGATTGTTGTGACACTTGATGTGATGCTGGCCAGACGAAAGCTGCGCTCCAAGGAACTCGGCGAGAAGGTGGGGATCACGGAACAGAACATTTCCCTGCTGAAATCGGGCAAGGTCAAGGGGGTGCGTTTTGAGACCCTTGGCAAAATATGTGAAATTCTTGACTGCCAGCCCGGGGATATACTGGAATACAGACAAGAAACCGGGACAGATACGCCCGATGAAAAATAAAGACAAAAGAACAGCGCGGTTGGTCGGCGTGCTCATTCTGGTGGCCTATGCCATTCTTGGTACGAACAATCCTGATGCAAGACTCACGGGGATGGCGCTCGAAACCATCAGCGGATGTGCCGTCATTGCCATAGCCGTGTTGATGTTCCCTTATCTCAGGCACTGGGGGGAAACATGGTCCCGGGCCTATCTTGTTCTCAAGGGTCTTGAGGGTGTTCTGATGATTGTCGCGGGAAGCCTGTTCCTGATCCACACACCGCAATTTCTCGAAATTCGCGATAAAATCTATCTCGTTCACGGCTATATCTTCGCCATACCGGCGCTGATTTTTTATGGACTGCTCTACAAATCCAAGCTGGTTCCCGTCTGGCTTTCGATCTGGGGAGTTATTGCTGCCGTGCTATTGGTCATTGTCAATCTGCTGGAAGTGACAGGCGCTATTCCCGCGACGGAAGTTTTATATTTGCCAATCGTTCTGAACGAGATTGTTCTGGCACTTTGGCTGATGGCAAAAGGTTTCAATCCCTCCACAAACAAAAGTGATAGCGGGGGACAGGTGGACTGATACCAGACAACAATAAAGATTGACCTTTGTATTTTGCCCGGGTTCGCAAACTATCTCGCTCCCCGGACAAGCGGTAGCGCAGCGCCGGCGTCCAGAGTCGCAAGTGATATACTTCTGTTTTTGTTCATTTTCTCAAGCTGTCCCGTTTTTGCTGCCCCTGGATCCCGGATCTGCGCTGGCGCTTGTCCGGGATGCGAAGCATCGAGGCAGAGAGAGAAAGGTGAGTCATTCTTTTTGCATTCCGGTATTATCCGGCCTTTCGCCAGAAGCTCATTTGCGTATTGGTGCGCTGGAATTTGCGGGCCGTTTCGCGGATGGTGAAGGGGATGTCGCGGGGGGTGCCAAGGGGTGAAAATTCCGGGGCGAGTTTTTCGGCAATGCCTTCAAGGGTCGTGTAATTTTCGCCCGTATCGGCCTTGAAGCCGCCGAGCCACTTGTCGCGCGGGGTGAACTCTTCCAGCCATGTATAGGGCGAGGTCAGCACGAGCAGGCCGCCGGGGCGGATGCGGGATTTGATCAGCGACAGGAAGAGCGCCGGATCATAGAGCCGGTCGATGAGATTTCCGGCGAAGACCAGATCATAATCCGTATATTTGCCCGCCAGATTGCAGGCATCGCCTTGCATGAAAGCGATCTTGTCCTTCACTTCCTCATAGCCTTCATAATCAGCCAGTCTGACGGTCTTGTAATCGACCAGCTCGCCCTCGGTAGCGATGACATAGCGCTGCGAACCGGTGTTTTGCAAATGGGTCGGGGCTTCGATGAGGCGGGCGGAAAAATCTATGGCATCCACATGATCAAACAGTTTGGCCAGCTCGAACGAGGAACGCCCGGTGGCACAGCCCAGATCAAGGGCGCGTTTGGTCGGCAATGATGGCTCCAGCCGGTCCATCTGTTCCCTGACCGCGCCAATGCAGGCGACAGGAAAGTTGGGCACGCCGAAATATTCCGCGCCCCAGTGAAATTCGATATATTGCGAGACGGACAGATCGGTTTCATAAATATTCATTTTGGGCTCCGGCAGGGGGGCGGCTTCCACATAGCGCAGCCCGGCATGTTGAATGAAGTGGCGGCGAAAGGCATAGCGGGCGTCGATGGTTGCCTCATTGCCGGTGGAAATCCAGCTTCCGCCCTTGAACAGATTGTGCTTGCCGTCAAAGGTCGGGGTGGAAAAATCATCATAGACCGGGTGCACCTCAAAGCCTTCATAGCCATCTATCGGTGTCTCGGTCCATTGCCAGACATTGCCGAAAAGATCGAAAAAGCCATTGGCAAAGCCATGGCG
>JALXEI010000090.1:3403-7324 GCA_027069645.1 Hyphomicrobiales bacterium | reverse complement strand
CCGGTGGGGCGAATGACCTGTTCGGCAAACACGCCCTGCGTTTCGTTCAGCTCCCACTCTCCCGGCGTCGCCGAAACGCAGATGGTTTGCGGGCGCATGACATCCCATTCCTCGAAGCGCAAGGGGCGATTGTCCATGCAGCTTGGCAGGCGAAAGCCAAAATCGGCGAGGGTTGACTTGCGCTTGAAATCGCCGCGGAACATCGCTCCAAGCTGGCCGATGGTGACATGGCTCTCGTCGATGAAGACAATGGCGTTTTCCGGCAGATATTCAAACAGGGTCGGCGGCGGATCGCCGGGATTGCGGCCTGTGAGATAGCGTGAATAATTCTCGATGCCCGCACAGGCCCCGCTCGCCGCCATCATCTCCAGATCAAAACCGACGCGCTGTTCAAGGCGCTGATATTCCACCAGCCGCCCGGCCTTTTCCAGTTCGGCAAGGCGCTGTTTCAGTTCCTTTTTGATCCCGTCCATTGCCTGGTGCAGGGTCGGGCGCGGCGTGACATAATGGGAGTTGGCATAGATTTTCAACCGTTCGAGATCACGCACCTTTTCACCGGTCAGCGGGTCGAACTCGACAATCTCGTCGATCTCGTCACCGAACAGCGAAAAGCGCCAGGCCCGGTCCTCAAGATGCGGTGGCCACAATTCGATAACATCGCCACGCACGCGAAAATTGCCGCGCTCGAATCCCATATCATTGCGCCGGAAATGCAAGTCCACCAGTTCGGCAATCAGCGCCCGCTGGCCCAGAACCCGATCTCCTGTGGCGTTGTTGATATGGCTGATTTCCTCGCCAACCTCGACCATACGGGTCATTTCCGTATAGGTTTCCACCGAACCGATGCCATAAATGCACGAGACAGAGGAAACGATGATCACATCATCGCGCTCCAGCACAGCGCGGGTGGCGGCGTGGCGCATGCGGTCGATCTGCTCGTTGACCGAACTTTCCTTCTCGATAAAGGTATCGGTGCGCGGCACATAGGCTTCGGGCTGATAATAATCATAATAGGAGACGAAATATTCAACGCTGTTATTGGGAAAAAAATTCTTGAACTCGCCGTAAAGCTGTGCGGCCAGTGTCTTGTTGGGGGCGAGAATGAGGGCCGGGCGCTGGGTGCGGGCGATCACCTGCGCCATTGTAAAGGTCTTGCCGGAGCCCGTAACGCCAAGCAGAACCTGCGTCTTCTCCTTTGTCGCCAGCCCCTCGACCAGGTCCTCGATAGCTGTTGGCTGGTCACCCTTTGGCTCGAAATCGGAGACCAGATCAAAGCGCACGCCCCCTTCGGATTTCTCCATACCCGGCGGTCGATAGGTCACCACCTCGCTGGCATTGCGTCCGGATTGCGCCCGCGCCCGCTCGCCGATAACCAGCGGATGACCGGATATCAGCGGCTGCGCCACATCTTCAAAGCCTGACAATGGTACGGGTTTCGGTTTTGCCATAGAGGGGAATATGCGCGATCAGGGAAATAATTTCCAGTGTTGCAAATTTTCGAGGCCTGTTACATTACCCCGTATTGGCGGACAGACCTCTATTTCAATTCCAGTGTCTCAACCTTTTTCCAGACGGTTTTGCCATCCCTTTCGAGGCTGAAAACGCCTTGATAGGTCCCGCGCGGCCAGGCAAAGGCCACCCTTTTCCTGCCCGAAAACAGCAATTGCGTGGCCTTGTGGTTGTCCATCGGCTCACTGGTGGCGTCAGTAATAACGCCTTTGGGACCAGTCAGACGCACATGCAGCCGATCCCCCTTCAGCAGATTGAGCGCCATACCGTAAAATACCAGCGCATGGGCCTTCACATCACGGGGAACAGGTACACCGCCGCGCTCGATCAGATATTCCTTTTGCACCTCTCCGTCGGTAAAACCCCACATAAAGGGCTGCCCGGAAGAATAGGGAAACTGCTGCAAAACATCCTGCTGCCAGAGGCTGCCCGTTTTATTGCGCGAACAGGCGGCCTTTGAGGGCTGCGCACCGCGAAAGGGATCAATGACGCGGGCCTTGTGACGCACAGACAGATGAACGTGGGGAAAGGCGGTTTTGCCTGACAGGCCCACAAGGCCAAGCTTTTGTCCGCGCGTCACGCGGTCCCCCTTTTTGACCACCAGACTGCCGCGGCGCATATGACAATATTGCGTTTGCCAGCCGTCACCATGATCAATCACCACACCATTGCCGCAGGCCCGGCGATCCGCCCATTCGGCACCGCTGGCCAGCATGCGATCTTTCATGCCATCACGCACACCGGTGACGACACCTGGCGCACTGGCCAGCACGTCAACACCGCGTTTCACTTCGGCAACCGAAAGGACACGAAAATCGGTGCCCTTGTGACCATCATAACTGCCCTTGTGACAGCTATAGTCATGCACGCCTTTTGAGGCATCCAGATCTACATAGTTCTGGATAAAACAGGTTTTTTGCGGCTCGCATTCAAGCGGCAGGGACAAAACGGGCGCCTTTGCCGCTGCCGGAAAAGTCGCATGCAACAGCACAACCGGCAGGACCACACCTGCAATCATGAATTTCCTCAGACTTTTCGCCACCCGGGTAACAATATTCACCATCAAAATCCTTCCCTGAACCATTTGCATGGCGCTTCTCCGTCTGTCATACAGCTTGAGAATAACGCTTTGCGGATATATGTTCGCATAACCTACAGACAACAGATCGCTCTGGCAATTTTAACCTTGATAACGGGTCTCCATGAACGCCATCGACATCAGGAACTGGCTTCCAAAGCCTGACAATATCTTTGACCGCTTCACCGCCTGGCTGGAAACAAATGTGCTGACCCCCGAAGTCGGCCTGCAAGTTCTGCTGGTGCTGGTCGCCCTTGCCATTGCCTGGCGGGTCGGCAAACCCCTTGATCGCGACAACCGGCTGGAAAACTGGATTCTGGCGCGCATCGGCAATGATGAACCGCTCATCAACCGGCTCGGCCATACGGCCGACAATCTGCTGGTGCCGATTTTCTGGCTCGCCCTGTTGTGGCTCCTCAATCTCGCCCTGCCCCTGATCGACGCCCCGCACAGGGTCATACAGATCAGCATCTCGCTGCTGGCTGCATGGGTGCTGATTCATCTGGTTTCCAGTCTTGCGGCCCGCGAATTCTGGCAAAAGACCTTTGCCATTTTTGCCTGGAGCATCGCCGCACTTTACGTTCTGAATCTGCTCGGACCGGCGCGGGAGCTTCTGGACAGCTATTCCTTTAATCTCGGGCGCTCGCGCCTTTCCCCCTATATCATTCTCAAGGGCCTGCTGATCGGCACGGTTCTTTTGTGGCTGGCTGGAACCGGCTCGAAACTCTTGCGGTTGCAACTGAAAAAGGTGCCGGGCCTGACACCCTCCGTCGAGGTGCTGATCCTCAAGATTGTCCGCTTTGTGCTGATTTTTCTGGCCGTCATCATTGCCCTTTCATCCGTCGGTATCGAGCTCACCTCGCTGGCCGTTCTGTCGGGGGCTGTGGGCATCGGTATCGGCTTTGGCCTGCAAAAAATCATTTCCAACTTTATCAGCGGCATCATTCTGCTGCTGGACCGCTCCATTCGCCCCGGCGATGTTATCGAGATCGAGGGCACCTACGGGCAAGTGAAAAATCTGGGGGCGCGCTATACATCGGTCATCACAAGGGACGGCACGGAATATCTCATTCCCAACGAGAACATGATTACCGAACAGGTGATCAACTGGTCCTATTCCAATACCAATATCCGCAGGAAAGTCCCCATCGGGGTTTCCTACAGTTCCGATATCGAACTGGCGCGCCAGCTTGTCCTTGAAGCCTGTTCGGAAACAGACCGCATCATGAATGACCCGGCACCGCGTTGCCACCTTGTCGGCTTTGGCGACAATTCGGTGAACCTTGAGGCCCGCTTCTGGATTTCCGATCCCCACAATGGCGTTGTCAATGTGC
>JALXEI010000090.1:2380-3393 GCA_027069645.1 Hyphomicrobiales bacterium | reverse complement strand
ATCTCAATATCCGCGGCGGCGCGCCCATTGATGTCCGCCTGAAATCGCCCGGGGGACCGGACCCGGCTATCAAAAACAGAAATCGCCGCAGTCGCCGTCGGCGCAAGAAAACACCCGGATCGGAAAATCAGTGATGCGGTTACAAAATTCCGTGTGCGCGAAAGACCGTTTGCAGCCGGAGGCTAAACCAGGGAGAAACGGCCAGCATGAGGACAGCCAGAAGCACTGTATAGGGCCAGGGCGTTGCCGGTATATTTCGGAAAATTTCCTGCGACCACAATGCCAGCGAAACGAGGAATGAAAGACCCGAAAAAACGCGAAAACCTGCTTGCGGCAATTTTCCGTTGAAAGTCGCCAGCAACATGGCAAGGATCCCGGCAGCAAAAGCAACGGTCAGCAGCGCCAGGGTGGAAATAAAACAAACCAGAACGATGCGCTCGTTAAACAGCGCAAATCCCGCTACAAACAGCAAAATAACGAACATCAGATTGACCGGATTGGCAAGACTGGAAAAGGCCACCCCGCCAGCGGACAATATATTAGCTACTTTTCGCGATAATCCGTTTTTTCGATCAGACATGAAACACCTTGCAAAACGCAATACGAAACCTGTGCTTTAAGACCGGAATGCTGGAAAATGAGCTTTATATCATTGTCAGTGTTGTAGCCCACCCTGCTCCCCGGCCTTGAGCCGGGGCCCGGCATCACAAGTGATATGTGTTTGTTTATGTTCATTTTCTCAGCGAATCCCTTGCTTTCGGCCCCTGGGTCCCGGTTCTGCGCTATCGCTTGCCCGGGAAGCGAAATAGCCGGAGGGACAGAAAAACGTAAGACAGCCATTTCGCTTTTTGTTAGCATATATCCCGTCAACTGCCTAGGCCGTAAACTCACAAACAGGATCGAAATGGCAGGAGCAGAATTGTTTTCCCGCAAGGCGCAGGTTCGCAGGAAACCTTTTGGTTTTCAAGAACCTGCAACACAGCGGGGGAGCAAATCTGCCCTGTCCGCAGGAT
>JALXEI010000090.1:0-2370 GCA_027069645.1 Hyphomicrobiales bacterium | reverse complement strand
ATGTCAAAAGCACTGCAATCCGCGGCCAAATTGATCTTGCACGTACAAAAGTACGTGCGGCGATCATTTTAACCTCGTATTTTTGCGCTTTTGACACCATTCCCGATCCTGTTTGTGAGTTTACGGCCTAGCCCGCCAGCGCCTTCAGGCCAAGGCGGATCAGTTCCTGGGCCGTCGCCTTGTCGCCCGCTTCGCGCATGGCCGTGGAAATGGCGTCGGAAGCCTGGGCCGGGGCATAGCCCAGATTGGTAAGCGCCGAAACGGCATCAGCAGCCGCCAGTCCCTCGACCGGCCCTCCACCAGCCGCGGCGGGCTGCCCCTCGATGGGCCCAAGTGATGGCACCTTGTCTTTCAGCTCGATCAGCAGGCGCTGCGCCACTTTCGGGCCAACCCCTGGCGTTTTGGTGATGGCTGTCTTGTCGCGCATGGCAATCGCGTTGGCCAGATCATGAGGACTCATGGTGCCGAGCACCGCCAGCGCCACCTTCGCCCCCACCCCCTGCACAGTCTGCAACAAACGGAACCATTCACGCTCCATCTTGCTGGTAAAAGCGAACAGGCGAAACTCGGTTTCCCTTACATGGGTTTCGATATGCAGCTCCACCGCCTCGCCCTTTGCCGGCAGCGCCGCCAATGTCCCCGGCGAACACTGCACCTCATAACCCACGCCATTGACATCTATAATGGCCCAGTCGAGGCCGGTGTCATCGACCAGGCCCTTGAGTTTTCCGATCATCTTTTCTCCTCCCCCTCTCCTCGACCAACGGATTCATGCCAATAGCTTCAGATTATTTGGGAAGACGACCGGACAAAACAGCCCAGAAAGTCGCCCGGCCCGTCAGAGCTGTTTGACCGGAATCCGAAAAGGCATAGTGAGCGGGACGTTTATCCGAGAAAATCTCTCGTGTCATTTGCCAGCCGGTCTGGTCATCAAACAAACCCTGTCCGAAAGTGAATTTTTCCGTGTGCCGGGGCTTGTGCCAAATGGATGAGCCGCAGGACTTGCAAAATGCACGGCTGGCGATTTTTGATGATTTCCACTCCATTACAGGGCCTTCCATTGCCAGAATATCCTCGCAAACAACCCCCATCCATACCCCGCCACTCCACCGACGGCACATCTCGCAATGACATACCCCGTATGTGTCCGGCGCAAGGACAGTAAATGTCACATCGCCACACGCACATCGTCCTGTTTTTCGCTTCTTCCCGGTCACCGGATGCCCCCTGTCGATAGCCATGCTTTGCTTGCCCCGTCCGAAACGTTCTTGCCGGATACACCTGCGGTGCAACAAATACCTGGCCGCCCCCGTTTGGGTCTTTCTCCCATCTACAGTACCTCGACCAGCTTCTCGTCATTTTCAAGCTGTTCAATGATTTGTGGCAACAGCTTTTCCATATGCTCCAGTAACTGTTTCTTGCGCACATTACCGGTTCTGATCCAGACAAGAGCCGGACCATCGGGATGGAGTGTGCGAAGGGTAACAAAATCCTCGTCCTTGCTGATGATCACCGCTTTTGAGCGCTCGGCCAGATCCCAAATGTCGCGATCACTTGCGCCCTGCATGCCGATGTCGTCAATATGATCTGCATCATGACCACAGGAACAGATAAAATGAGCCAGAACCGGGGGAAGCTGCGCATCAATGAGAAATTTCATTTACCCGGCTGCCGACAATACAGGATGAGCCGTCTGGCGCGCCGCATATTGCAGGGCGGCAGTGATGTGTTCGTCTTTCAAATAGGGATAGTCCTGCAATATTTCCTCGCGCGAGGCACCGGCGGCCAGCAGTTCCAGAATATCCTTCACCCGCATGCGCGTGCCCCTTATAACAGGCTCGCCACCGCAAATCTCACGATTTGATATGATATATTCCATCTGTGGCGCTTCTCCCTTGCCTCTCCCTCATTCCAGTATAGAAACGAAACAAAATTTTCTCAACCACCCTCACAGCAAAAGCCTTTTATCCCCGACCCCAGGCATGAACAAGAGGAACGAATAGCATACCCGTTCCCGCAAGAGTTTCCAAAAGCTCGCCTTTGGTGCCCGCTGCGCAAGCGGCCTGCCCGGCGAGGGCACGCGACGCCAGTCGCTCTTTACGCACTGACGCGCATTTTAAGCTCACCGATCTGGCGGTGGTGGGCGTGAGTGATGGCGATGGCGAGGGCGTCGGCGGCGTCTTCGCTGTCGGGGCGGGCTTTGGGGAGCAAAAAGGAGATCATGGCGCCAATCTGCTTCTTGTCGCCGTGCCCGGTGCCAATGACGGTTTTCTTGACCTGGGTGGCGGAATATTCGGCCACGCTGAGATTGTGCATGGCGGGCACCAGCATGGCGACGCCCGCGCCATCGCCATCACTCACGCCCACCAC
>JALXEI010000089.1 GCA_027069645.1 Hyphomicrobiales bacterium | reverse complement strand
TGAGATACTGGTGGAAAAAAAAACAGCCGCCAGCCATGCTGTGGACCTTGTTAGCAGATTTGCCGCGCCGCGCCCGGTCATCAAACCGCCGCCGCCACCACCTATTCCAAGAGCCCCCCCTTCGGAACGTTGCAACAGCACGAGCACGATCAGAGCCAGTGCGACCATCAGGTGAATGACGAGCAGGACAGTTGCCATAATAAGAGTCCATCCATAGGAAAGCCTGTCAAGGAAAGAGAACAGTGCCTTGCGACAGGACTGTCCGATTTTCAAAACAGGTGAAAAAACAGGTCCCGATTACCACCAGGGCAATCTTCGAAAAAATATATGTAAGCGGCTCGCGTGGCGAGGTCAATAGAAACACGCAAGATCATCCAAACCGATAACTGCCGGCCTGTTTCTTTTCCCGAACATTACCGGGCGAGCGATTTTCTCATTTCGGGTATTGTTGAATCCGGTCGTTGCTGCCGATCGCGCTCTGCAACGGCCCCGGACCGGGAGACATCACCGTCTGTCGGGGTCTTGCCCTTTTCCGTCACGGCTGAAAGAACGGCCCTTGTTTCGGCAGCCATATCGTCTCCGTTTACCGTTGACGGTTCCTGCCCGCCCTTAACGGTTGTCAAGCGCCGGGGATTGCGTACAGGCAGCGGTATATTGGCCTGCAGGCCCGTTTTCTTCTTTTTGCTGTTTTTTTCGATCCTGCCACAACGAAAGCGGATATCCTCCATCAGTTTCAAAAAGGCACCAACCTCCTGAATCTGATCGGGCTCCAGGTGGTCACTGGCCCATTTGGCGCCCTTCTCCAGCCTGTCACCAACGCCCCTCTCGACCATAGCCGCCTTTTGCTGTCGCAAGGCGGTACATTCTTCCAGGGACAGTTTTTTCGCGAAGGGCGCAGAAAGCGGCAGGGTCACCAGCAAAAGCAGCCCTCCCGCTATCAGGCAGAGATGAGATCCTGAAGGCAAGTGATTCTCCCCTGATCATTGCAAATTTGAACCAAATGCCCCCGTGACAGGACGAGAGGACAAAATTCAGCTCTTGTAGCTGTTGATAATACCCAGAAAATCGTCTGCTTTAAGGCTGGCGCCACCCACAAGGGCACCATCAACATTTTCCACCGACATCAGTTCCGCAGCGTTGGAGGCTTTTACCGATCCACCATAGAGCAAACGCATGCCGCCACCATTTTCCGAACCGAAACGTTCAACCAGAACACTCCTGATATCATCATGGACCTTTTTAACGTCCTCGACAGTCGGCGTCAGCCCTGTACCAATCGCCCAGACAGGTTCGTAGGCAATAATGGTGTTTTGGGCCGTCGCGCCATCGGGAACAGCATTTTTCAACTGTCGACGTACCACATCAAGGGTCAGGCCGTAGGAGCGCTGACCATTGGTTTCGCCGACACAAATGATCGCAACAAGCCCGGCGCGCCAGGTGGCCTGGGCCTTTTCACTGATCAGCGCATCGGTTTCCCCGTGATCGGCGCGACGCTCGGAATGACCGACAATGATTGCCGTTGCCCCGCTATCCGCCAGCATCTCGGCCGAAATATCGCCGGTATGAGCACCTGAAACAAGGGGATGGCAATCCTGCCCGCCGATTTCAATCCTGTTGTCCTTCATCAGTTCGGCAAAGGGCATGACCAGGGTCGCCGGTGGACAAATCATCACATCCACACCGTCAACGGGATCTTTCTCCAGACTCTCGGCAAGTTTGCCAATTTCGGCAGCCTGCTCCCTCATACCGTTCATTTTCCAGTTGCCGGCAACCAGCGGTGTAATCCTGGACATATATGTCTCCCGTTTCCTTAATTACGATTGGCTCAAATCGGCCATCTGTTTTTCATCGAATTGCGAATCTGTCAAATTGGTACTTGATCCGCCTCTGGCAAAGCTTTACCTGTTCCCGCATGGGAACAAATCTGCAATTCACCTGATTGCGTTTCACTGCAAGGCAAATCGTTCGGGACATTATATCGTTGATTTGCCAGAATGACAGGACCTTTGCGCGATGCCGCTCGCGTCAATCAGATGACCGAAATTGCACGAAAAATCAATATGGCAAATGAAAACCAGACGGAAATATGCTAAATACGCTTAGAAAAGGTGCTGGCACCTGGGTCGCTAAAATATTCATCGGACTGCTTGTTATAAGTTTCGGGATATGGGGAATTGCCGATATTTTCTCGGGCTATGGAACGCGGGTGCTGGCCAAAGTCGGAGACGTGGAAATTCCGCCGCAGGAATATGAACGCAGTTTGCAACAGCAAATCAGGCGCTTCTCGCAGCAGCTTGGCCGCCAGATCACAACGGAACAGGCCCGCGCCTTCGGACTTGACCGTCAGGTGCTCAACAGCCTGATTACCAATGCAGCGGTATCTTCACATGCCAGACAACTGGGGCTGGGTATTTCCGACAGCTATATCCGTGACCAGATTTTCAAAAGCCCGGCCTTCAAGGGGGCGGATGGAAAGTTCAGCCGCATCCGGTTTGATGAAGTTCTGCGCAACAATAATCTGAATGAAGCAGCCTTCATTCAGCGTCAGCGGACCGGTACGATCCGCGATCAGTTGATTCTGGCCCTCTCCAGCGACATTTTTGTGCCGGAAAGCATGGTCCGTCATTTAAACCGCTACGACAATGACACACGTACACTGCAATATTTTATACTGCCCAAAACAGCCGTCAAAACAATCGAGGATCCCGACGAGAAGGTTCTCCAGGCTTTTCTGGACAATAACAAACGCACCTTCACGGCACCTGAATATCGAAAAATCGGCGTTCTGACCCTGTCTCCGGCGGTTGTTCAGAAAAATATCAAAATCACCAAAGAAGATATTGAAGCCAGCTACAACGAACGTCTTGATCAGTTTTCCATTCCGGGCAAACGTCATATTCGCCGCATGTCGTTTATCGACCGCGAGAAAGCCAGGGAAGCCCGCAAGGAACTGATGGCCGGCACCGATTTTATGACCGTTGCCAAAAAATACGGTTTTAGGGAAAAGGGAACTGATCTTGGCTTTATCGACAAGGTGGACCTTCCTGTTGCCCGGGTAGCCGATGCAGCCTTTTCGCTGAAAAAAGGCGAGATCAGCCCGATCATTGAAGGCACACTGAGCAATACGATTGTTCAGGTCGTTGATATCAGACCGGGAAAAATACAAAAGAAACTCGCCGATGTTGAAGATGAAATTCGCAAGTTCCTGCTCGCAGAACGCGCAGCGGACAAAATTGGCAATCTTCATGACATGATTGAGGACGAACGGGCCTCGGGAAAATCACTGGCCGAAATCGCCAGACAGTTTGACCTGAAATATACCATCGTCCCGGCGGTTGACCGCAACGGGCTCGATATGAAGGGAAACAAAATCACCACCATATCGCTTGATCCCCGTTTGCTGAGGGCCGTTTTTGAAAGCGATATCGGCGTCGAGAATGAGCCGGTCGAAAGCAACGACAACATTGTCCACTGGCCGGAAGTGCTGGGGATTACGCCTGAACGCCTGAAGCCGCTTTCCGAAGTCCGCAAGCAGGTCCTGAAGATGTGGAAAGAACGTCAGACGGAAATCCGCCTTGGCAAGACGGGAAGTGATATTCTGGCCGCCTTGCGCAAAGGGGAGAAACTCGAAAAATTTGCAAAAAAATACAAGGCCAAGCTGCTCGAAAGCAAGCCTTTCAAACGTGGCGAGGAACATGATGATATTCCCGCTGCTGCCGTAAGCCAGGCCTTTGTCCTGCCGGTCTCGGGCGTGGGGATGAGTTCACTTGCCGACGGCAAGGGGCGGGTTATTTTCCGCGTCAAGGCAAAGACAGCAGCTCCTGAACTCTCTGCCAAAGAGAGGAAAAAACGCGTGTCGCGCATACGCGCATCGCGTGAAAACGATGTGGTCGTGCAATATGTCGCCGATCTGCGCCAGAAATTTGGCGTCACCATCAACCGCAAGGTTTTGCAACGCCTGAATGGCACAACACAATAGCCGCCGAACTGTTTGAAATCGCACAGTTCCCACCGGAATCACAAGCAGCAAGGACCGCCGACAGGTGCAAACGGAACCGTCATACGAACATTTTGAACAGACATATAACAAAGGCATTCCCCAGGTTGTGACCATGCGCATGGTCGCGGATCTCGAAACCCCCGTTTCGGCCATGTTACGCCTTTCACGTGATGAGCCTTTCGCCTTTCTGCTGGAATCGGTCGAGGGCGGCAAGCAGCGCGGTCGCTATTCTATTATCGGCCTGTCTCCCGATCTCATATGGCGTTCCAGTCATGGCGAGGTCGAAATTTGCAGGGCCCCTGCCGCCTCGCCGCGCAAATTCAGAAAACTGAAAACGCCTCCCCTGAAGGCCTTGCGAAAACTTCTGGATGACAGCCGCATTGACCTGCCGGACCATCTGCCGCCGATGGCGGCCGGTGTGTTTGGCTATATGGGGTATGATACTGTTCGCCTTGTGGAAGATTTACCCGACGACAATGAGGATCCACTGGCTCTGCCGGAAAGCCTGATGATCCGCCCGACCCTCATCCTGATTTTTGACGCTGTAAAAGATGAAATTACCATTGTCACGCCGGTACGGCCCCAAAAGAATGTCAGCGCCAAAGCGGCATGGAACCAGGCCGTTGACAGGCTGGAACTGGTGATCCGTCACCTCGATATGCCGTTGTCACATGGTGACACCTTTGACCCGACGGAGCAGATCGCCGGTGAGCCGGTTTCCAATACCAGCCCCGAAAGATATCGGGAAATGGTGAAAAAGGCCCAGGAGTACATTGCCGCCGGGGATATATTCCAGGTGGTCCTGTCGCAACGCTTTGAAGCCCCCTTCACTCTGCCGCCCTTTTCACTTTACCGTGCCTTGCGCCGTACCAATCCCTCGCCTTTTCTCTATTTTCTGAAATTTGATGATTTCTGTGTTGTTGGCTCCAGTCCCGAAATTCTTGTGCGCCTGCGCGACCATGAGATAACCATCCGGCCCATTGCCGGGACGAGAAAACGGGGGGCTACGCCGGAAGAAGACCGCGAAATGGCAAGCGAGTTGCTGGGAGACCCCAAAGAACTGTCTGAACATCTGATGCTGCTGGATCTGGGGCGCAATGATGTCGGTCGCGTTTCCGTTCCCGGAACTGTTCAGGTTACCGACAGTTTCTTTCTGGAATATTATTCCCACGTCATGCATATTGTTTCCAATGTCACCGGCAGAGTTGACCCTGAAAAACATGATGCCATAGATGCCCTGATGGCCGGGTTTCCTGCCGGAACTGTTTCCGGCGCCCCCAAGGTGCGGGCTATGGAAATCATAGATGAACTGGAAACGGACCGGCGCGGCATCTACGCGGGATGCGTCGGCTATTTTACCGCCGACGGTGAAATGGACAGTTGCATTATCCTGCGCACGAGTATCATCAGGAATGGCCGCATGTATGTCCAGGCCGGTGCCGGCATTGTTGCCGACAGCCGCCCCGAACTGGAGCAAAAGGAATGCATTAACAAGGCCAGGGCCCTGTTTCGCGCCGCCAGCGAGGCCGTCAGATTTGCCTCCGAGGCGAAAGCCGGTCAATAATTATGCGAACCGGCATAACGCCGCTCGCCTTGCGAATATTCGAAGATCGTTTCTGCTAACCCTGGAGTGAAAGGACAATGCCATGTTGACGCTGTCAATGATCCGTCACGCCAAATCTTCCTGGGACGATCCCTCGCAGCGTGATATTGACCGCCCGCTCAATGCCCGCGGTAAAAAGCAGTCGCGGCAACTGGGGACCTTTATGGAAGAACAGCAGATCGCCCCCGACCGGATTCTCTGTTCACCGGCAAAACGGGCCCGCCAGACCCTCAAACAGATCGGCAAAAACTGGCAATGTGACGCCGAAACAGTCATTGAAAATCGCCTCTACCTGGCCTCTGTCAACACGATCAGGAGCCTGCTTGAAGAGTATGGAAAAGCACATCCCCATCTTCTGATCATCGGCCACAATCCCGGCCTGCACATGCTGGCGCAAAAACTGGCCATTCGCGGAACTGAAACCGATCTTGATCTTTTGCGGGAAAAATATCCAACCGCGACGCTTTGCACAATCCGCGTAAAAACAGACTGCTGGAAAAAAATTGGCAAGGCTGGCAGCAAGCTGATATATCTGGCCACACCCCGACAACCGGCTTCACGATAGCCACAACACCTACAGGGACAGGGACGCGAAAGCACAATGGCAAAGATCATACTTGTCGATAATTATGACAGCTTTACCTATAATCTTGTCCATTACCTGGGCGAACTTGGCTGCGACGTCACGGTTTATCGCAATGACAAACGCAGTGTAAAACAAATTCTTGCCGAAAAACCCGCTGCCATCGTTATCTCGCCGGGTCCCTGCACCCCGGATGAAGCCGGGATTTCCCTTGAACTGATCAAAAAAGCACCGCCGACTCTACCCCTGCTTGGCGTCTGCCTTGGTCATCAGAGTATCGGCCAGGCTTTTGGCGGCAGGGTTATTCGTGCCCCGCAACTGATGCATGGCAAACTCTCCAAAATTCATCACCACTCGGAAGGTCTTTTTGAAGAACTCCCCTCTCCCTTCGAGGCGACCCGCTATCATTCGCTCATTGTCGAGCGCGACAGCCTGCCGGACTGTCTGCAAATCACAGCAGAGACCAAAGACGGCCTGATCATGGCCGTTCAACACACTGAACGCCCTGTTTGCGGCGTGCAGTTTCACCCGGAGAGCATTGCTTCGGAACACGGCCACCGACTTCTGGCGAACTTCCTCAAACAGGCCGGAATAAACACCAGAACGCCCCCTCAAGTCACCTTTAACCGACCGGCAATTGCCGCTCTTTCGCTCTAGCTCGTAACGGATAACCTTCATCATGGCAGATATGAAAACCTTTATTGGCAAGGTTGCAGACGGCACCCCGCTATCGGTTGAAGAAGCTTCAAAGGCCTTTGATCTGATGATGTCAGACAAGGCTGACGACGCGCAGATCGCCGGCTTCCTGATGGCCCTGCGGGTGCGCGGCGAAACGGTCGACGAGATCACCGGAGCCGCAACAACCATGCGCGCCCGTGCGACCCCCGTCAAAGCCCCTGCCAACGCCATTGACGTCGTCGGGACGGGGGGCGATGCCAAAGGAACATATAATATTTCCACCTGCTCGGCTCTGGTGGTGGCCGGATGCGGTGTCCCCGTCGCCAAGCACGGCAATCGTTCCATATCCTCAAAATCGGGCGCTGCCGACGTTCTGGAAGCGCTCGGCGTCAATCTCGCCATTTCACCCGAGGAGGTCAGCGCCTGCATCGACGGGGCCAATGTCGGATTTATGTTTGCACCGGCCCATC
>JALXEI010000088.1 GCA_027069645.1 Hyphomicrobiales bacterium | reverse complement strand
TCAGGCGGATATATTCCTCACGGGCAGTCTGTTTGCGCGAGCGCAGGTCGATAAGGGCGGTTTTGGCTCTTTCCAGCCGGGTTGTCACGCGTTTGACATCGGCCATTGACGATGCACCGGCTTTCTGGCTGGCCGACACCAGTTCCAGAATATCCTCGTGCGAAGCGACATTCTGTTTTGCTATGGCAATCTGCTGGCTGGCTTCGAGAATACTCATAAAGGCTTTCGATACTTCCAGCGCCACCTTGTTCATTTTGTCGATGCGGCGCCAGCCGGCAGAATTGTGCAGGGCCTGGCGCTGGGCGATACTCCCCCTTGTTCGACCAAAATCATAAAGGGTCTGGTGCAGATCAATGCCCAGTTCCTGGCGGGGGACGCCAAGAGTGGAGGTCGTGCCTGTGTCATAATTTTCCGGTCCGAAAGCGGCGCGCAGATTGACCGTCGGATGGAGGGCGGCCCGGGCAATCTCGACGGAGGCCTGTTCATCACGTTCCTGTGCAAGGGCGATACCGATATCGGGATTGTCGCGCAATGTATGGCGGATCACCGAGACGAGATCGGGAAAACTGCGCGTCCGGGGCGACGCCTGTGCCGGGATTGTCATCGGTGCCGGGCTTTCGGTCTCCCTTGCAAACGGGAGGCGCGATGAGAGGATCAGACCGTCTTCTTTTTCCGGTTGTGCTTTGGCTCCGATTGACAGCGGTTTGCGGACGGATTTCCGGTGTATGGTAGCGGTTTTCCAATCACTGTTTCGGTTCTTGTCATGATGGTCGGCCGGGGCCTTGCAATCAACCTGCCGCTCGCCATATTTTCGGGTCACGTCCGAACAGCCTGTGTTTTTGGCCAAAAGGGGATGGTGCGCGCAGCCGCCAAGCATTACGCTCCCTGCAATGAGGGCGCATAGGGCACGTGTGCGCGGGATCGGAAAGATCCATTTTTCGGACAGCAAATGTCCCAAAACATTCCCACTTCTTCTTTAATAAATTAACCTGAAATTATTGGCCTGTAATCTGTTAATGGCCCGTTAAATATGACTGCTACGGAGGAAAGAGGGCCTGTCAGACCGGTGAAATGCGTTGTTTCGGCAACAAATCAGGGAGTGGCACGGGAATGGCGACCGGCTCGGAATGCGACAAGATTGACCAGGTCGCAAAATGATTGTCTCACCCGGTTCTTTCCGGTCCCCGGGCGGAGCTCGGGAAAGAGGAGTGATCGAACGATTGTAAAGCTGGCGCCTGTGAGCCTACCCCTCCAGCAGGGCCTTGCGTTCGCGGTTGCTGATCCGTTCGCTGGCTGACTTCAATTGCCCGCAGGCGGCCATGATGTCGCGGCCTCTCGGGCGGCGGATGGGGCTGGCATAGCCGGCATTGTTGATGACTTCGGCGAAGCGTTCGATCTGTGCCCAGTCGGAACATTGATAGGGGCTGTCGGGCCAGGGGTTGAAGGGGATGAGGTTGATTTTGGCCGGAATGCCCTTGAGCAATTGCACCAGCGCCCTTGCGTCGGCAAGGCTGTCATTGATGCCATCGAGCATGACATATTCAAAGGTGATGCGCCGCACATTGGAAAGGCCCGGATAATTTCGGCAGGCGTCCATCAGTTCGGCAATGGGATATTTGCGATTGATCGGCACCAGCTCGTTGCGCAATTTGTCATTTGTGGCGTGCAGGGAGACGGCCAGCATACATTTTATCTCCTCGCCGGCCTGCTTCATCATCGGCACCACGCCTGCCGTTGACAGGGTAATGCGCCGGTTCGAGAGATTGAGGCCGCCATCATCGGATAAAATCGCCGCGGCTTTCTTTACATTGTCGAAATTATACAGGGGCTCGCCCATGCCCATCAGCACAAGGCGCGTGACCATGCGTTCGGCGTCGGGCAAACCGGTTTTGTTGTCGGCCTCGCGAAGTGGCCAGTCACCCAGCCGGTCGCGCGCCAGCAGCACCTGGCCGACGATTTCGCCCGCCGTGAGGTTGCGCACAAGCGGCATGGTGCCGGTGTGGCAAAAGCGGCAATTGAGCGTGCAGCCGACCTGCGAGGAAATGCACAGGGTGCCGCGGTCATGTTCGGGGATATAGACCATTTCGACTTCCGGGCCAGGTCTGCCGGGCAGATCGCTTTCAAGGCGCAAC
>JALXEI010000087.1:4114-7374 GCA_027069645.1 Hyphomicrobiales bacterium | reverse complement strand
ATCCACCTCGATCGAGGCCAGTGCCTTTTGCGAGGCATCCGGATTCATCTGGTCGATAAAGGGCCAGATGGCCGTGCATGTTCCAACCGCTGCAAAAGCGCCGGTTCCAATATAAAGAAAGTTGCGGCGCGTTGCCCCTTCCTGATTGTCCATTGTCGCTGTCATTGTATGTTTTTCCTCTGATGACATACTTTTTCCCCCTGGAAACAGCTCCCCGAGAGAACAGATTCCTCCGTTCCTTCTGTCCGGAGGTTTTGTCCGCTCTTTTTTTTGCATTTTAAATTTCCCGCGTCCAGCGTATGAATACGGGCAAATCAGCGCAGTCTGACTTCCGGACAGGATCAAAGCCTGCCCTGAGGTGATCAGACCGGCCAGTCCCCTGTCAGGAAATACCAAAACCCATGCACATTGCTCTCTATCAGCCCGACATTCCGCAAAATACCGGCACCCTTCTGCGCATGGCGGCCTGTTTCGGGCTGTTTGTGGATATCATCGGCCCGGCCGGCTTTGATTTGTCCGCAAGGGCCCTGAAACGGGCCGGGCTTGACTATCTCGAACGCTCCGGCTTCCGGTTGTTTGACGATTTTGACAGTTTCCTGCATGACAGGGTGCAAAAGGAGGAGCGGCGCCTGATACTGGCGACAACAAAAGGAAAAAAATCCTATCTCGATCACCGGTTTCAAAAACGTGATATTTTACTGATGGGACGTGAAAGCGCCGGTGTTCCAACTCATGTGCACCGGCATGCCGATGCTTGCATTCTCATTCCCATGCAGCCTGGCAACCGTTCGCTGAACCTTGCCATATCGGCGGCCATTATAACCGGCGAAGCCTTGCGCCAGACCAATGGTTTCAAACCGTCAACTTCCAGGGAGACCCTTCCAAAATGACAAACACAGCCTCCACCGGTTCTTCACAACTGCAAGAACAAAAACAACAGGCTTCGCAATGGTTCAGGGAGTTGCGCGATCAGATCTGCACGGCTTTTGAAAGCTGCGAGGATGATGTTGGCGAGCAGCCGGTCGAGGGAGAGGCCGGACGCTTCGTCAGAACTCCGTGGGAGCGCACCGATCATACCGGCGAAAAGGGCGGCGGCGGCGAAATGTCAATGATGCATGGCCGCCTGTTTGAAAAGGTTGGCGTTCATATTTCCACCGTACATGGCGAATTTGCTCCCGAATTCCGCAAGCAGATCCCCGGCACCGACAAGGACCCCCGCTTCTGGGCCTCGGGCATCTCGCTGATTGCCCATCCGCGCAATCCCAATATACCCGCCGTTCACATGAACACCCGCTTTGTTGTCACCGGCAAGGCCTGGTTTGGCGGCGGCGCAGACCTCACCCCGGTGCTGGACCGTCGTCGCAACCAGAAAGACCCCGACAGCAAGGATTTTCACGCCGCCATGAAACAGGCCTGCGACATGCACGAAATCGCTGATTATGACCACTATAAAAAATGGTGCGACGACTATTTCTACCTGCCACATCGCAATGAACCGCGCGGCATTGGCGGCATTTTCTACGACCGTCTCGACAGCGGCGACTGGCAGGCGGATTTTGCCTTTACCAAAGATGTCGGCCGCGCTTTCCTGGCCGTCTATCCCATGCTGGTGCGACGCAACATGCACGAGACCTGGACAGACGAGGACCGGGAAGAACAGCTTGTGCGGCGCGGACGTTATGTGGAATACAACCTGCTCTATGATCGCGGGACCATATTTGGCCTCAAAACCGGCGGCAATATCGACAGCATTTTATCCTCCATGCCCCCGGTGGTGAAATGGCCATAACCGGCCTGCTGTCTTTTGCCTGTTTACTGTTTGTTACTCATCGCAAACGACTTGCCGTGCAACTTTTGCAAGAAACCTGTATTCTCTCTGCCGGCATCATATCAGGGAGCAGGAACATCGCGTGCGGCATGATACCGACGGTTGCCCGGTGATTTTCTGCGCGAGGGGAAAGTATCCACGGCCCACCGGCAAGGGACTATTAACTTCACTTCCCTAAAGGGCTTGAAATTACTTCATAAATATGAAAAACTATTTTAAAGTGTATTTTACACTTTTGGGGTGAGTTCGTGCTATCCATCCCCACCATGAGGTATGGGCTCACCCCGCACACTGACGCGTTGCGTTGGTCGAAGCAGGTTGCTCCGGTTATGACAGGTTTTGCGTTCCCGGAGCACCTGCTTTTGTCGTTTTTTTCTCGGGAAACGCGATCAGTCGGCGGTCTCGATGGTGAGCATGCCGCTAAATTTTTTCAAACTGCCAGCCACCGGTTCAAAAGCCAGTATGCGCCCTGTATCCACCGGTCCAGGAAACAGGATTTGCCCTGGTGGCACCTGTTTAAATCCGGCTTTTTGATAATAGGCGAGATCCCCCACCAGCACGACCAGTTCAAACCCCTGGCTGGCTGCCTCCTGCAACCCCTTTTTCATCAGCCTCAGACCACAACGATGCCCGCTATAGTCCCTGAAAACAGCCAGCGGTCCAAGCAAAAGAGCCCCCTTCCGGCCTCCAATCACGGCTCTGGAAAAGCGCACGGCCCCCACCAGCCGAGAACCGTCAAGAGCCACAAGCGACAGTGTGCCTACGGGATGATGCCCTTCGCGCATACGATAGGCTGTTTTGGCAAAACGCCCCGGGCCAAAGGCCTCGTCATGCAAATGTGAGATATTTTCGGCATCATCCGGCTTTTCGGGCCGGATGACCATATCGGCGCAACTCATTTCGACAGTATCCCTGACAGACTTTCCCGGACAGAAAGCACAAAAACACAATGCGCCAATCCGCAATATGAAGAGAAATGCGGGTTAACCGGATTTATCAATGAAATTTGAAAAAATCGGACACACTCAGGCGCACACAGGCGGTGCAGACATCAGCCTGCTGTTTTCAGCCGGCATCGTCGCAAATCGCCTCGGGAATTTCCTGTTCGATGTGTCATATGATGCTTCATGGGCCTATCCATAATCCACAGCCCGCCAACTGTCCAGCACCAATCAGATACCGGACCAAATGCCGCGACAGAACCCTTCACCAGCGCTGAACGCCAATCCCGAAAAATGCACAAACAGATTGTTTGTCGCCGGGAGCCGGTTCCCTTACGGCCATCCTGATGCGCCGTTTCTCAGGTTTCAACAGCCTCGACGGGAAGGGCCAGCGCTTCCAGCAGTTCCCGGCGCCCTGCAACAAGGTCTTCCACGGTCACCTCGTCAACAACTTCCAGAAAAGCCGCAAGCGCCCGTTTGAAGGTCGTACT
>JALXEI010000087.1:0-4104 GCA_027069645.1 Hyphomicrobiales bacterium | reverse complement strand
GTCGTACTCAATTCGCATAAACCGGTCAGCGGGCAGGTACTGGAGGCCGGGACAAAACATTCAACAAGATCGAAGCCGTCTTCCGTATGTCGCAAAACCTCTCCAACGGTTATCCGGCCGGGATGTTTGGCCAGTTTGAAACCGCCATTACGCCCGCGATAATTGTCCAGATAACCCCACTGCCCCAGTTGATGAACACATTTGACCAGATGTGCCCGCGATATATTGTAGGCCTCGGCTATATCCCTGACGCGGGACAGCTCGTCTCCCTTGAGCGCCGCATACATCAGTGTGCGCAAGGCATAATTGCTATATGCTGTTATTCTCATGCCGCTTGTCCTCTCGCATGCCTTCCCCTGTTGTGATCGAAACACCGTTTTGTTGTTTGTATGGGCAACCCGCAACCCCTGTTGCCACTTCCCGATGACAACAGTTCTGCAAACTGCACGACAGTGCGACCAAACCGACCCGGCGATATATATGCATCATCCAGCCGGCTAAAAAAATTTATACTTGCAATTTATATTTATACCATGCCCACCTTTGCGGGGCAAACAGCCCCGATTTTTCCTTCAATCCTGCTCTCCAAGGACGCTTGCCAATCTCTTCCTGATCGTCGACCAGCGCTTCTCGTCATGCAGCTTTTCTCCCAGCAAATCCTTGACATAAAAGGCATCTACAACGCGTTCGCCATAGGTACTGATATGTGCCGATGTCACAGAAAGATTGAGATCGGCCAGTTCGCTGGTGAGATCATAGAGCAGCCCCGGACGGTCGAGAGCCTCAACCTCTATAACGGTAAAACTTTGTGATAACTTGTTATCAATCGTGACAATCGGCTCGATTGTAAAGGCATCGACAGATTTTTTGCCCCTGCTGCGGGTGGCCAGAAGCTTTTGCAGATCGGCTTCACCACGCAGCAATTTGCCAATCGTTTCGGCAATGCGTTTGCCACGCCTGATTTCGTCTTCCTTGCGCTCGAACTCCCGTTGCAGATAAAAATTGTCGAGCGCCATACCGTCACGTGTTGTGGAGATTTGCGCGCCGACAATATTGGCACCGGCGGCCGCACAGGCCCCGGCGACCTGGGAAAGAAAACGCGGATGCGCCTGGGCGTAAAGAATCAGTTCGGTGATGGCGGTAAACTCATCACTCAGCACCTTTGTCGCAACAGACAGTTTGTTCCGCCGGGCCTTTTTGACGAGTGCCGCATGAAGCAACTGATGCTTCTGGTCGGTCTTCAGCCAGTAATCATCATAATGGCTGTCAACATACTGGTCCCGTTGCTTTTTCGACCATTTGTCCAGACAGTCACGCAGGCTTTCGCGGATGACATCGATACGTCTTCCCTGATCGAGTTGCGAATGCCCGCCCGCCAGCACCGGCTCGGTTTCATAGTACAGATTGCGCAGCAATTCCCCCTTCCAGCCATTCCATACACCGGGCCCGACACCGCGAATATCGGCCACTGTCAACACCAGCAACAGTTTCAGACGCTCGCGGCTCTGGACAATAGCGGCAAAATCGGCCACCGTTTTGGGATCGGAGATATCGCGGTTCTGGGCAAAATGGCTCATGACCAGATGATTTTCCACCAGCCAGGCGACAATGTCTGTTTCCGCCCGCGACAGTCCAAAGCGCGGACAAAGTTCGAGGGCCACATCGCGCCCGGCCTCGGAATGATCCTGATCGCGCCCCTTGGCAATATCATGCAACAGCAACGCCACATAAAGCAGACGGCTGTTTTCGATGGAATTGAAAATTTCCACTGAAAGCGGATGATCTTTCTCATATTCGCCCAGTTCAATGCGGGCAAGCACGCCAATGGTGCGAATGAGATGCTCATCAACCGTATAACGATGATACATGTTGAACTGCATCAGACAGACAATCTTTCCGAATTCGGGAATGAAGCGTCCCAGCACCCCGGCCTCATTCATCTTGCGCAGGGAATTTTCAACGCCGCGCGGTGTTGTCAGAATGTCGAGAAACAGCTCGTTGGCCTCGGGGTCTTGCCGCAATTTGTCATCGATCAGATGAAAACTGCCCTGCAACAGGCGAAGCGCATGGGGGTGCAACAGCACATTGTTCAGTTCGGCAATGGAAAACAGACGGATTATATTGACCGGATCCCGTTCGAAGCAGTCATCCGACATGACATTCATACGGCCATGTTCGATGGTAAAAACACCATTTTCAAACTGCGTTTCCCCCCCGCCCCTTTTCAACCGCTCGAAAAGGCGATAGAGAACCGGAGGCTGTTTAAGCTGTTTCAGCTCCAGCGCCGAACAGATAATGCGTGTCAGCTCGCCCACATCGCGGGCGATCAGAAAATAGTGCTTCATAAACCGCTCGACGCCGCGCAGGCCACCCCGGTCATGATAGTTCATGCGTTCCGCCATCGCGATCTGCACATCAAAAGACAGACGTTCCTCGGGACGTTTGCTCAAAAAATGCAAATGGCACCGGGTTGTCCACAAAAAGGCCTCGCAGCGCCGGAATGTCGCCTTTTCGGCACGCGACAGCTCGATATTGCCCGAAGCCTGCCTGACCTTTTCATCGCGCTCTGTATAGGAAAGCAGCCAGGACAGCGTGTGCAGATCACGCAAACCGCCCTTGCCTTCCTTGATATCCGGTTCCACAACATAGCGCGAACTGCCACTTTTTTCGTGACGTTCCTGGCGCTCTCCCAGCTTCGCCTCGATAAATTCCCTTGAGCTTCCCCGGATCACCTGACGGGTAAAACTGTCGGTAAATTTGTCGAACAGTTCCCTTTCCCCGCACAAAAAACGCGAATCGAGCAGAGCGGTGCGGATCGTATGATCTTCCAGGGCTGTCGCCACGCATTGCCGGACCGTGCGGGTGGCATGGCCGACCTTGAACCCCAGATCCCACAGGGTGTAAAGGATAAATTCCAGCAGACTTTCACCCCATGCCGTCTGCTTGTAGGGCAGCAATATGAGCAAATCAATATCCGACCCGGGCGCCAGCAGACCCCGGCCATAACCCCCTGTCGCCACAAGGGCAATGCGCTCGCCGGAGGTAGGGTTGAGCCGGATATAGACATGTTCTCGACCGAACGAAAACACCTTTTCAATCAGCAAATCCTGGAAGGCCGAAAGATCGGCGGCACATTTGTGACCGTTATTATCGTCCTCGAAGCGCGCCTGAATAGCGCCGTGAACCTCTTTCATCCAGTCCTTGAACAGGGCCAGAATACCGGCACGCATGGCGGTTTCGTCGCCCTTGCTTTTTTGTGCAATCTTTTTCAGCTGCCGGTCAATTTTCGCGGCCCCGAAGGGATCCCTCTCCGGCTTTTGGGCCCGGACGCTTGCGGCTGTATCCATCAAATGATCCGATTCTGGTCTATCAACTGTTTCCTGTATACAGGGGGAAAAGTATCGCGGCAATTGGCGAGGACAACAATAATCATTGCACAGGCCCCGCTGCCGGACTAAACAATCGGGCAGGTTTACGAGTCAAACACACAAAGAGACAGACAAAAGGCGCCGTCATGAAAGCACGTATTCATGTCACCCTCAAAAAAGGTGTTCTTGACCCCCAGGGCAAGGCCATCTCCCACACACTTGAAGCGCTTGGTTTTGAAGGCGTTGAGAGCGTTCGTCAGGGCAAGTTTATTGAAATCGAACTGGCGGAGAGCGACGAAAAAAAAGCGGCCGCGCAGGTCGACGAAATGTGCAAAAAACTGCTCGCCAACATGGTCATTGAAAATTACGACTACAAGCTGGTGTCCTGACCGGCCAGTTATGGAAGGAAGGTTTGAATGAAAGCTTCTGTCATTGTCTTTCCCGCTTCCAATTGCGACCGTGACGTAGCTGTGGCGCTGGAACAGGTTTCCGGCCATGCCCCGCACATGATCTGGCATGGCGACCGGCAGGTACCCGATTGCGACCTGATTGTCCTGCCCGGCGGCTTTTCCTATGGCGACTATCTGCGCTCGGGCGCCCTCGCCGCCCGTTCCCCTGTCATGCGCTCGGTTATCGAACAGGCCCAAAAGGGTGTGCCGGTGCTGGGCATTTGCAACGGCTTCCAGGTCCTGACCGAAAGCGGGTTGTTGCCTGGCGTGCTGATGCGCAATGAGGG
>JALXEI010000086.1 GCA_027069645.1 Hyphomicrobiales bacterium | reverse complement strand
TATCGCGCACATAGCCCAGCTGTCCGCCAACCTCGATCCAGTCGCCTTCGGAAATGGGGCGCTCGATCAGCAGGATGATACCGGACACAAAGTTGGACACGATGTTTTGCAAACCAAAACCGATGCCAACCGACAGCGCACCGGCAACGATGGCCAGCGACGACAGATCAATCCCCGCCGCCGTAATCGCCACCACGGCCGACAGGAATATCCCGATATAACCAACGCCTGACACAATCGCATTGCGCCCGCCCACATCCAGTTTGGTTTTCGGCAGCACCGTGGTGCGCAGGGTGCCCTGTATTAGGCGGGTGACCATATAACCGATCACGAAAATGATTGCGAAGGTCAGGAAATCGGATGGTGAAATCCGCGTGCCGCCAATGCTGAACCCTTCCTGAAACCGCGTCCACAGTTCGGTCAGGTCCGTGACCCGTGCGCCCCAGATCAGGGCAAACAATGGGGTCGAGGCCAGCACGACAATAAAGCCCAGCAGCACGGGGACCAGCGCCTCGCGAGCGCGTTCCTCGCTGCCAATGATCAACCCGTATACTTCCAGGATCATCCGTTGCAGGATCAACAATAGAGCGAGCAGGCCAAGGGACATAACCGTCGGAAAGACAATCGACTGTCCCGCCTTGGAATACCCGATCGCGGCCAGCACCGGCCCGACAATTGCCAGCGCCAGAATGATCCGGCTTAAATAATAGATAATCCGGTTTTTATAGCTGCGTTCTTCGCCTTCGACTTTTTCGTTCTTCACATGCATGCGCAACAAATTGGCGATGCGCAGCAGCGCGTAACCGGAAAGAGCCAGCAGCGGAAACACCACCACGATTTGTGCCTCGGTGCTCCAATTGTCGAATCTGGCAAAGGCCTGCACCATATTGTGCAATCCCACCAACAGCCCCAATGTGGCGCTATAGAAACGCCCCTTGCGCCGCTGTGCGGTTGTCAGGTTCAGAGGCGGGCTGATGTATTCGCTTTTGGGGAAAATACGCCCGCCCAGCCAGCGGGCGAGCAGGAAAAAGACTCCCAGAGCCACAAATGACGACAGGGCCACGTCACTGCGCACACCGACCATCTGGGTGGCATACAGGGCCTCGACCAATGCCAGCAGCCCGATCAAAGGCAAGATAACCTGCGCTATCGACAGGAAAAATGCCATGCTCCAGCGGGCCGGTGTGCGTTCCTTTGCCTGCACCGAAAAGGTCAGCTTTTCCATCCAGTGGCGACCACGCCCCAGCAACAGCAAAGCCACCGCCAGTAAAAACACAATCTGCGGCAGCTTTGCCTTGAATTGCACCTGTTGGGCCGGGCTGGACCAGGCATCTATCAGTTCTTTGCGAATGGCCTTTAGCGACGATTGCAACGCGGAAATACCCTTGCTCCAGTAAACCGGATTAAGGGGGGAAACGCCCAGTTCAAGCAACGCATCGGCCTGGCGGGCGCGGATGATCTGGTCGATCCCCCGGATCAGCCCGTCTGCCTGACTATAGGCCACTTCTGCCGATTTCACAGGGGCCTGCAATTGGGCCAGCCGTTGTTCCAGCTCTTTGCGCTGAAGTGCAATTTCGGGGGCCTCTTCACCATCTTCCGGTTTTGGACCTAAGGCGGCAATCTGTGCCTGCAGCGTTTCGATCGCGCTTTTGTTTGTGTTTTGTGCGGCCTGAAATTTGTCCCGCCATTCCACAAGCTGACCGCGCAATTCCTCAAGGGCCGCGGTCGAGGCCCGGCCAGCGTTTATCGCCTCTTCTGCGCGGCGCGCTGTTTGCTCCCATGCCGACAAGGTGCCGGTCACCGTTTTCTGATAACTGCCCGATCCCGACAGGCCGGTGTTTGCCCCCTCGCCCGCATCCTCGGCCATGCCTTGCACGGCAAACCCCAGCAGGGCGCAAATAGTCAGAATTCGAAACAGGATACGCATCAGTCTTGAAACACCTTTGGTAAATCACGCGGAGCACGGTCCAGCCATTCGGGCACCGGCAAATCCTTTTCGCGCAAAAACTCGGGGTTGAACAGTTTGGATTGGTACCGCGTGCCGTAATCGCACAGCATGGTGACAATGGTATGCCCCGGCCCCATTTCCCGCGCCATGCGGATAGCGCCGGCAATGTTGATGCCGCTGGACCCACCCAGCAC
>JALXEI010000085.1 GCA_027069645.1 Hyphomicrobiales bacterium | reverse complement strand
CCACTATAGGGGGGTAAAGTCGGAGATTGGGGAAGGTTGTCAGAGAGAAAGGGCGGGTTGTGCGCCTATTGCGAATAACAGGGAGCGGAATTTTCCGCCTTGCCGCACTTGTCGGCCTGTTGTTTCTTGGCGGTTGTCAGGGCAACAACAATGCCGGTTTGCTGCAAGCTGGCGCACCCGCCGGTGGTGAACGTCCCGTTCAGTTGCTGAAACCGGTCGGCAGCGAGTCGGGGGATGACAGGGCTGCACTGGCCAGCATAAGGCAGCCTGTAAACGAGAAATTGCTGGCCAAGGCCATCGAGCGCTATCGCCTCAACAAAAAACAAAAAGCCAGTCCCTATCGTTCGGTGGGCGTTGATCTGAACAGTGACGGGCAGCCGGAAGCCCTCGTGCTGCTTGAAGGCGATGACTGGTGCGCGAGGACCGGCTGTACCCTCGCCATATTTTCCATGAGTCGGACCGGTTATCGTCCGGTTGCCACGATCCGGCGTGTCTGGAGCCCGGTCACGGTGGCAAGAGAACGTCACAATGGCTGGAGCGATCTGGTGGTCAAAACAGGTCTGGCATCACGCAACCAGCATGTGCGCCTGCGTTTCGGGGCAAGGGGATATCCTGGCAATGCCGTGACGCTGACCCCCATGCCCGCCGATATCGAGGTCGAGGGGGAAGTGGTGATCGAGGGCGTTGATCTCCTGCCTCAGGAACTGGTCTCGAATGTGAAACCGTAAAGCCAGTCATAGTCGGCCAGCAGTTTTTCGGGGTTCTTTCTGCGCAATACACCATTTCGGGCCCGTCGCATCAGCCCCTTCATATGATAGATTTTCCCCAGCCTGTCAGCAGTCTTCATGACTTCGGCCGCGCGGTCGCGGCGCAGGTCTTCATACTGACGAAAGACACGCCGGTAATCCGGGCCATACAGCCCCAGCAATTCAGCCAGCGGCCAGGCATCCTCAATGGCCATGACACCGCCCTGGGCCAGAAAGGGAATCGGCGGATGTGCGGCATCACCAAGCAGCGTTACCCGCCCCTTGCTCCATCCCGGCAATTGTCCGATGCTGTAAAGGGCCCATTTTTGCCAGCCGGAAACCCCGTTGAGAAAATTTCGCGGTGTTTCGTGCCAGTCTTTATAATGGGCCAGAAGCTGGTCCGGTCGGCCTTCGTTTGTCCAGCCCGGACGGTTGAACTGTTCGCTGATGACAGCAACGACATTGACGGCCTTGCCGCCCATGACCGGGTAATGAACCAGATGGGCATCAGGCGCCATCCACAGACCGGTTTGTTGGCGATTGAAGGGGGACGGGGCCTCGCTTGTCGGGACAATCGCCCGCCAGGCCGATTTGCCGTAAAATTGCGGTTTGAGGTCCGGAAAAAAGTGGCTGCGAACGGTCGACCACAGGCCGTCGGCCGCAATCAGCAGATCACCTGTTTGCTCTTCACCACGGGCAGAGTGCACCTGAATGCCATCATCCTTTTCGACAAAATCCGTCACCTCGAAATCTGTGGTGATGGAAATATCGGTGAGGCTGCGGGCCTTTTCCAGCAGAGCCATTTGCAGTTCGGCGCGGTGAAAAACCTTGTAGGGTGCGCCATAACGCGTCCGGGCATGGTCACCAAGCGGCACTTCATTGAGTTTTTGGCCTGACAGACCATCGCTTATGCGAATCGAGTCCGGGCAGGCCCCCCGGTTTTCGAGCAGGTCGGAAAGGCCCCATTTTTCCAGAATGCGCATGCCGTTGGGGCCAATCTGGATACCGGCGCCCACTTCACTGAATTCCGGGGCTTTTTCAAACAGATGTGTTTTCAGGCCATGCCGGGCGAGGGCAATGGCCGTACAAAGGCCACCGATGCCGCCGCCGCTTATGAGGATTGTCATTATTGTTCACCCGCAGGATGAAGGTCGGTTTGCTTCCCAATTCCCTGGCCCGCATCTTTCTCCATATTGCGGGATTACCGACGGTTCAGGCGGCCTTTGGCTTGTAAATACAATCCGGCGGATCCGTCTGTTCGGCTTTCAATTCCTTGTCATAGACATAGAGTGTTGAGCAATAGGGGCAGACAATGCTTTTCTCCGCTCCCATATCCAGATAGATATGAGGATGGTCAAAAGGTGGCGAGGCGCCCATGCATTCAAATATTTTTACACCGATGCGGATATTCTCGCTGCCGACATCATTGACAAAATGGGGTATTACGGGGTCTGACATACAGTGTTCCTTTTGAATTGCTCTGCCTGACGATCACAATGGCTGTCGGTGTTTTCGATCCGGTCTGGCGGAATATTAGCCAAACTTCAGGGGAAATGCCAGAACAGAAGCACAAAAATCCGTTGCAACGCCCGGACAATTGCTGAGCTGACGGACAGAAAGAAACATAATGAGTGCAATCATTGATCATTTTGAGAGCGACGGCATCGAGATCGCCTATCGGTTTGAGACGGCAGAGGGGCAGGGATTTTTGCAGCAGGGGGCTTTGAAAAAGCCGCCCGTCTTGCTGATTCACGGCTTTGCTTCGAATTTCAATATCAACTGGGTCAAACCGTCCTGGACGCAAACCCTGCATGATGCGGGTTATCCGACGATCTGCATTGACAATCGCGGTCACGGTCAAAGTCAAAAGCCCCATGATCCGCAGGTTTACGGGGCGCATCTAATGGCGAGGGATGCCGTGCGCCTGCTTGATCATCTGGGAATTGATCAGGCTTATGTGATGGGCTACTCGATGGGTGCACGGATTACCGCCTTCATGCTGCATCAGAACGAAAAACGCGTGCGCGCTGCCATATTTGGCGGCATGGGGATCAATATGGTGCGGGGGCTTGGCGGTTCGGCGCCGGTGGCCGAGGCTTTCGAAGCGGACCGCCCCGAGGATGTTGCCGACCCGACGGCGCGTTCTTTCCGTGTTTTTGCGCAAAATTCCGGGGGAGACCTCAAGGCTCTTGCCGCCTGTCTGCGCGGGCCACGTGTGAAGGTGACGCCGGAGATGCTCGGAGGGATCTCGACTCCTGTACTGATTGCGGTGGGCAGCCGGGATGATATCGCCGGTTCTCCCGATGACTTGCAAGCGCTTGTTCCAGGTTCAAAAGTGCTCCATATCCCTAACCGCGATCATATGAAAAGTGTTGGTGATCCGGTGTTCAAAAAAGGCGTGCTGGCGTTTCTTTCGGAAATGGACCATCTCCACAGCCGGGATTGACGTGGACCTCGAAGCCGGGTCCCCGCCCGATCAGTACATGAACTGTTCGGAAAGGATGCGCTCGTCAAGGGCATGGCCCTTGTCAAACATCAGTTTCAGGGGAATATCGGCCCGCTCGACAATGCTGACCGTGCGTACATTGCGAACCTCTGTATGGTCCGCCACGGCGCTGACCGGTCGCTTGTCAGGTTCCAGAACCTCGATTTTCACACTGGCACTGTTGGGCAACAGGGCCCCGCGCCAGCGTCGGGGGCGAAACGGGCTGATGGGCGTGAGGGCGAGAAGAGGGGCGTTGATGGGCAGTATCGGTCCGTGTGCAGACAGGTTATAGGCGGTGCTGCCGGCGGGCGTCGCCACAAGAATGCCGTCGCAGATCAACAGTTCGAGGCGCACCTTGCCGTCAATGGACAGACGCAGCTTCGAAGCCTGATAACGCTGCCGGAGCAGGGAAACCTCGTTGATGGCAAGGGCGCTGGTTTCCTGTCCCTGCATATCAATCACATGCATTTGCAACGGGTGAATGATATTTATCTGCGCGTTTTTCAGTCGTTCGAGAAGCCCGTCGGCATTGTAATCATTCATCAAAAACCCCACCGACCCCTGATGCATACCATAGATAGGGACGCCCATGGACATGGTTTCATGCAGGGTTTGCAGCATCAGGCCATCGCCGCCAAGGGCAACGACAACATCGGCATTTTGAAGGTCTGTCGATCCGTACCGGGCTTCAAGCCGCTCTCTGGCCTGCCTTGCTGATTCCACATTGCTGGATACAAAGGCAATGTTTTTCAGGTTCATTCTGCTTTTTTTGATGGTCATCAGACTTGCCCGGTTTTCACAAAGCACCATTTGGTGCGGCTGGAACTGATGTTATCAGTTAATTGGTGATGGAATAAAAGGTTTGTTTTACATTCATTAAATATGGTGAAGGAGTTTAAAACAATGGCAAAGCCCGAAATGGTGCTTGTGTATTCGACATTTCCCGACCCGCAACAGGCAGAGGATATGGCGAGGGATATGGTCCGGAAAAAGCTGGCGGCCTGTGCCAACATCTTTGCCGGTATGAAATCCGTATATGAATGGCAGGGCAAAATACAGAGCGGCGAGGAAACCGCCGTTTTGTTCAAGACGCTTGCCGACAAGCAGGAAGAACTGTCGAGGCAAATTCGCTCCCGCCATCCCTTTGACACGCCGGCAATATTTGGCTGGCCGTGTTCCTCGGTCGATGCCGACTATCTGAACTGGTTGAAAAGAGCCGTCAAATCATAACAAGGGCTGTGTTTCAGCGTCTGCGTTGCGGGTTGAAGCCGGAGGGCGCGCGCCGGAATGTCGCTGGTGATTGCCGATTGCCAAAACCGGTTCGTTGAAAGGTGCCGGGGCGAGTATTGTAGCGGGTGCCGGTGGCAGGACGTCTTTGCAGCGATGAGCGTTTGCGCGGCAATTTGTTGATGGCCCGTTTCAGGCGGCAGCGCTTGCGGATTTCCCAGGCGCGGATGGTGCGCTGATTACGCGATTCCAGCGCTGTCAGGCGCACCCTTGAGGATGTACAATTGGAATTGTCAAAATAGCGGATGCCTTTTTCCGTTTTGAAGCAATAGCCCTTGCGATAATAGATCTCGTTGCGGGCCAGCCACAGCTTGTGACAACTGAGAGGCTCCACTTCGGACCGTCGCAATTGCCGGGTTGCGCTGTCGGGAAAAACATATCGATAGGAAAGGGTATTGGTTTTCTGTTCCTGTCGGGGCTGGCGAACCGGTTTGGCCGGAACGAGTTCGGGGAATGCCCCGTTGTCATCCTGTTGCCCGTCCGGGCTGTTGCGCCCGGTCGAACGGGAGGCCACGACGGTATTGTTCGAGGCGTTCTCCAGTTCGCTGATTTTGATTTTGGCAAGGGTTGCAAATATGCCGTTGGGGTAAGTGGCCAGATAGGCCTTGTAGGAGGCCGGGTTGGTGGAATTGAGAATGCTTTGCCAGAACAGTTTTTCGGCCGAGCTTTTGTCGGTCATTGTTGAAGGTGAAGAGGTTGACTGCGAGGAGGTTGCGCCAGCGCCGGGTTTCTTTTTGACAAAATAGAACTCGCCGCGAAAGGCACTGTTCAGCCAGGGGGTTTGCTCTTTCCCCGTTTCATCTTCCACGGAGGCAAGGACGCGCTTGAACACGGTCTCGACAGAAAGGCCGGGCTTGCGGATATAGCGCGCCAGAGCCAGTGTGTACGGGCTGTTGACGCCGCCGCCATCAAAAGCCACCTTGCCAGGAGCTGTGGAATAGGCGATCAGGGTTCCGCTTGTGGCCTCGACCTGGGCAAGGCCGCGACTGGCCGAGCGGGAAGAGACCGGAAAGGGGTTGTTGCGGCAGGCATCCAGAATGATAATGTTGAGACGTGATCCCGAACTGCGCATGGTTTCAAGAAACTCGTTTATATCAATGCCCTCGAAACGAATCTCGTCTTCATGTGTGATATTGGCGGTGACCGGGATCATGTAATTGACGCCGCTGACCTGGACACCGTGTCCGGCATAATAGAACAGCCCCACGCTTCCCGGGTTGTTGCGCAGCTTGCGGCTGAACTGCAACATCGCCTGGCCCATTTTTGTACGATCGGCGTCCGTTACAAGGATGACTTCAAAACCGACTTCAGTGAGCGTTCTTGACATGAGTTCCGCGTCAGCCCGCGGATTTTTCAAAGGGGCGACACTCTTGTAAGCGGAATTGCCAATAATCAGGGCGTAACGACCTTCGGCAAATGACTTTACGGGAAAAAAGATGGTTAGCGCGACAAGCACCGACATGACAATCTGAGCTGGCTTGAACATGAACACCCCTGTCTGGCAATCTCAACTCGTACGCCCCGGTGAGGACAATATAGGCATAATGTCGCACAAAGGGAAGTTCGATACACAGAAAATTTTAACCCGTGACAGTGCGCGATCGTGCTGGAAATGCGGGGCAAAAAAGGTCGGGTCTGTAGAAATGCAAATCCGACCTTGAGGAAAGGGTAATTTCCTTTCGGGGGGTTACTCGATCCAGCCCTTTTCCCGGTAATATTTGAGAGCACCGGGATGGAAGGGCGCCGAGAGGCCGCTGGAGATCATCTTTTTGGGATCGAGATGAGCAAAAGCGGGATGCAGCTTGCGGAAAGTGTCAAGATTTTCAAATACGGCGCGAACGATTTCATAAATATCGTCCTCGCTCGCATCGGCACTGGTAACAGTCGTGGCCATCACGCCGAAAGTTCTGACATCTTCTGTTATCGTTGAATAGGTGCCTTTGGGGATGGTTACATAGGCATAATAGGGATTGTCAGCAACGAGTCTTGCCACAGTCTTGTCATTCAGGGATATGATGCGCGCACCACAATTATCAATGGCCCGGGCAACGCCGGCATTGGGAACGCCAACCGTATAGCCATAGGCGTCGATTTGGCCATCGCACAGGGCTTTTGACTGCTCTGTCGAAGTCAGTTCGCTGACACTGCCAAACCATGAGCCGTCAATATTGTGGGCCAGCATCAGGGCTTCAAAGGTGCCGCGCTGCCCCGAGCCGGGATTGCCGATATTGACGCGCTTGCCCTTCAGATCCTCCCAGTTGTTGATGCCGCTGTCCTTGCCAACGATAATCTGGAACGGTTCGGGATAGACCGAGAACAGGGCCCGCAGTTTGTCGAATTTCTGTCCTTCGAACTTGCCGGTGCCCTTGTAGGCATGTTGCTGTACATCCGACTGGGCGACACCAAGATCAAGATCGCCCTGGCGAATGGCGTTGACATTGTAGACCGAGCCGCCGGTTGAGGGGGCCGAGCAGTGCAGAGCATTCTTTTTGCCCTCTTCCATTTTGTCGATCATTTTGCAAATGGCATTGCCCAGAACAAAATAAACACCGGTAGGGCCACCGGTGCCAATGGCGACAAAGCGTTTTGCGGCCCGGGCTCCATCTGTCATCACAAACAGCCCCGCGCCGGTAATCAGCAACGCCGTAAGGGCCCGATATATGATGTCTCTCACTGCAATCATTGCGTCCTCCGCATTCGTTGAACCTGAATTGTTCATACTACCCTACCGGCAGACTACTTCATAAATGAGGCAGGTCTCAAGGTCAGGGCAATCGCATGAAATACGCCCCATACAGCTTTGAGGGCGTTTCTCCCAACCGGTTGTTTTTATTTGTCATCCCCGCGCAGGCGGGGATCCATAAC
>JALXEI010000084.1:735-2155 GCA_027069645.1 Hyphomicrobiales bacterium | reverse complement strand
GGATAAGCGATATTATATCTTACTGATTTCAGGCAACAAAAAATGTCATCCCCGCGCAGGCGGGGATCCATACGCCGCAGCTTTTCGGGTTACGGCACGATAATCAGGTCATTGGAACCTGTTGGCGTATCCGCAAACCGGCAGTTTCGTGGTTATGGATCCCCGCCTGCGCGGGGATGACACTGAAATACAACCGAAAATCATTATTTGTTGACTGGCATTTCTGAAAATCTTTATCCATTATTCGGGTTTACTACGCCAGTTGGTTCATGATGGTGGCCAGGGTTATATCGCGTTTTGTCAGGCCACCTGCTTCATGGGTGGCGAGTGTCACTTCCACGCGGTTCCAGACATTGCACCATTCGGGATGATGGTTCATGCTTTCGGCCGCCAGCGCAACGCGGGTCATCCAGCCAAAGGCCGCACTGAAATCCTTAAACTGAAAGACCTTGTATATAGCTTCCCGATCACTGACTTTCTGCCAGCCCTGAAGCGTTTCAAGGGCGCTGTCGATTTCCTCTTTTGTCAGTTTTTCGGTCATGATTGCTGCGATCCTTTTCGCGTTGCTTGTGTTTTAGGGACTATCGTGGCAGATCAGCACAAAAGATCAATCACACAATGACGGGAATAATGATGTCGACAACCAAAATCCTGTTTGTCTGCCTTGGCAATATATGCCGCTCACCCATGGCCGAAGGCACTTTTCGCCATCTGGTGAAAGAGCAGGGGCTTGAAGATCGGGTCGAAATTGACAGCGCCGGGACGGGGGCCTGGCATGTGGGGGAGCCTCCGGACCGCCGGGCGACAGCCGCCGCCCGTCATCGCGGTATCGATCTGTCCGGACAAAAGGCGCGAAAGGTGAGGCCCGATGATTTTGAACATTATGATTATATCCTGGCGATGGATCAGGAAAATCACATGAATTTGCTGCGCATGGCCCCGGACGAACATCGTCACAAGGTCGAGCTGTTTTTAAGCTATGCTCCCGATCAGCCCGAGCGCGAGGTTCCCGACCCCTATTATGGTGGCGATCAGGGATTTGAACATGCCCTCGATCTGGTCGAGGCCGCCAGCCGGGGCCTGCTCGATGAAATCACGCGATAGCACACGATCACCAAACAGATACAACCACGCCGCTCCCCGGGCCTGACCCGGGGTCCAGGGTTACACACTGTGCGCCATCTGTTTGTTTCAATCTCACCGCGATTCTCGTCGCGCTACCCTTGATCCCGGTTCAGCGTTTGTCGCTTGTTCGGGAAGCGAAACGGTCGGATGAAAAGAAAAACGTGAGGCAATCCTTTTGTTCTCCGGGATTAGGTCATAAACTCATAAACAGGGTCGAGAATGGTGCCAAAAGCGCTGCAATCCGCGGCCAAAATGATCTTGCTCGTACAAAAGTACGCGCTGCGATCATTTTAAC
>JALXEI010000084.1:0-725 GCA_027069645.1 Hyphomicrobiales bacterium | reverse complement strand
TTTTAACCTCGTATTTTTGCGCTTTTGGCACCATTCTCGACCCTGTTTATGAGTTTATGACCTAGCTCCTTTCAAACGGAAAAACATCCTCGACGACATAAGGGCCGCCACCGGTTGAGGGTTTGGCTGAAAACAGGGCGGCTTCCCGGACTTCAAAGGGCGGCAGTTGAAAATCGGCGAAATCGCCGAGAAACGGGGCAATGGTCGAGGGGCGCGTGCGTGACAGGCGGGCGAGGGTGATGTGTGGTGTGAATTTTCGCGGCTCGTGTTCCAGTCCGACGGCGACAGCGGCCCGCTCGTGTGCCTCGTATATATTTGTGAGCGCCTCGCAGGGTTCAATGCCGGCCCACAGGGCATGAGCGCGTTTGCTACCGAAATGCCCCACACCCTTTATGGTTAACGAAAAGGGTTCAAAGCTCATTTCGGCAAGGCGGGCGATATAGTCACTCGCAACGTGGCGATCTACATCCCCCAGAAAGCGCAGCGTGATATGATAGTTTTCGGGCCTGATCCAGCGAGCCGTTATGATATCGCCACGCAACAGCATCAAACGCTCGGCATGGGTTTTCGGGATTTGCAGGCCGGTAAAAAGTCGGGGCATGATGTAAACGACTTCGGGGTCGCATTCTGATGATCCGGCGATCTGTTGTTGTAAACACCATATCACGGACAGGGGTTGGAGTGAAGCAGATGCACCTGTTCGATTTCTTCCAGGATTTTATCCG
>JALXEI010000083.1 GCA_027069645.1 Hyphomicrobiales bacterium | reverse complement strand
ACCTGACCGGCTGGTATGAAAAAGTCGATGGGGAACGCAAGCATATGGAGGGCTTTTTCAGCGATTTCAAGATCAGCCGCGAGAAAGCCGAACTGATGGTGATGACCGCAAGACTGAAAGCCGGCATTATCAGCCAGGAAGATTTTGATGCCATCATTAACCCGCCCGAGGAGGAACCGGATGAAAATGCCCCCTCCAGTGTCCCCTCGGTCATCAAGCCTGCGGCACCTGCCGAGACCAATATCTTCAAGAGCTGATCTGCAACAGGGAGACCGGACCACAGGTATGACAACCCGAACGCGAACCGCAAAACACGCCGGACGGCATGGTAATGAGCCTGTGCGCCGGTGTGCCCTTTCGGGACAGTCATTGCCAAAAGGGGATCTGATCCGTTTTGTGTTGTCGCCGGATCATGTTGTCACACCGGATCTGCATTGCAAACTGCCCGGCAGAGGGCTGTGGCTGCGTGCCGAGCGGGCCACCATAGAGGAGGCGCTGAAAAAAAAGCTGTTTTCCAGGGGGTTTCGTCAAAAAGCACTGGCAAACAGTGATCTGCCTGATATGATATACACACTGTCAGGAAACGACGCCTTGCATACCCTTTCACTGGCCAACAAGGCCGGACTTGTGATAACGGGATATGAGAAAATCAGGCGGGCTCTCGACAAGGGTGAAATTGGCTGGCTTTTGCACGCCAGGGAAGCCTCGAGTAACGGGTCTGAAAAGCTGGACAGATATTTTGCCCGACCGCATGATGAGCATCCGGATGATGGAGAGCAGAAACCGGTTTCCGGTGTTCTGGCTGCCCTGTTTACCGGTGAACAACTTGGTTTGGCACTCGGGCGGTCAAATGTGATACATACAGGGTTGAAACGGGGGGTAATGGCCCGGCGCTTCGTGAATGCCCTGCAAAGGACCCTGTCGTTCCAGGCCCCCGGAGCCGGTCACTTTTCCGGGCGTCCGGAACGGACATGACAGGACGCAGAACCAGCGTCGCGGACAGAAATGATACGGGCGTTCGCGACAAACAGGGCTGACAGCCCGAAACGAAAATTTTGAATCTCAACGCAACAACCCGGGAGAGGGTCATGAGTTGATTAAAACCTCGATAGGGAGGGCCTGCGGGCCTAAAGCGGATGACGGACAACAAAGATACTGACGGCAAGACCATTCGTGGCTCTCGCACAATGACCCTCAATCTGAAAAGAACGGTCGATGCGGGACATGTACAGCAGAATTTTTCGGCAGGACGAAAAAAAACTGTCATTGTCGAGAAAAAGCGCAAGCGCATTATAACGCGCCCGGGTACGGAAACACCGGCCGCCGAGCCTCCTGTTGCCAAAGCCACACCCCCGGTTTCTCCCGAATCACCTTCCGACAAACCGGCACAGGTCGTGAAAAAACGCCAGAGCCGCGGGCGGAACATTCGTTCGGGTGTTTCCGGACGTCCTTCAGCCGGATCGGACAAGGAACTCTCCAGCAGCGAAATGGATGCACGCACCAGAGCGCTGCAACTGGCCCGTGAACGCGAAGTCGCGGAAGCCGCACAGCGCGCGAGGGAAGAAGCCGAACGGGCCGAACGCGAAAAGCAGGCCGCCATCGAACGCGAGAAAAAGGCCGCCGAGGAAGCCCTGAAATCCCAAGAGGAGAAATCCGCCCCCGAACCGGCACCCGCGACAGCCAGAAAAGACAAGCCCCTTCGCGAGACAAGGCCGGCTGTCGATCCTGCCGCTGCCGAGGCTCGAATCGACAAGCGCGGTGATTTTGGCGGCGGGAAACCGGCCCCCAAATCCGCCCCCCAGACAAGGGAACCCGCCCGGGACCGTCGCCCGAAACCGGAAATTCCGACCCCGAGCCGCTCGAAAGGGGGAACCCAGAAACGCTCTCGCAAGCTGACCATTCAAAATGCCCTTGACGAGGGTGGTCGCCAGCGCTCGCTTGCCTCCCTGCGTCGCCGCCAGCAAAAACAACGCCGCGCGACCGTTTCCAGCGGACCTGCCGAGAAAATTTCCCGCGAGGTGATCCTGCCGGCAGCCATTACCATTCAGGAACTGGCCAATCGCATGGCCGAACGCGCCGTTGACGTCATCAAATTCCTGATGAAACAGGGCGCCATGCACCAGATGAATGATGTCATTGACAGTGACACGGCCGAACT
>JALXEI010000082.1 GCA_027069645.1 Hyphomicrobiales bacterium | reverse complement strand
TTGTCGGGGCAAATGGCAGTGGCGGTGCCTTTACCAGCCTGCTGGCGTCGATTTTTCATACCGGCGGCCGGGTTGGCGGTGCGTCCGCATCACGTCAGGTTTCACCGGCCCTGTTCGCCGGAGCCCCGCGCTATCATTCAGGCGGTGTGGCCGGGCTGAAACCGGGAGAAATTCCGGCCATTTTGCAAAAGGGCGAATTGGTCATCCCCCGAGGGGCGGCGCGATCGGCGGCAGGCGGTTCCGGTCGTGGCGATGTCAGCGTCAATGTCTATGCTCCGCCCGGGTCTGATGTGCGTCAGGATAAAAAGCAGAAATCCGATGGCAGTTTTTCCATCGATATTTTCATCGATCAGGTGGAAAGTGCGGTTGGCCAAAGGATTGTCGAGGGGCGCTCGCAGGTTGGACAGGCCATGCAGAGCCGCTATGGACTCGATCCGTCAAAAGGGGCGCGGTAACAAATGCCGGATGTGACCATTGACGAGGCACTGGCCGAGGCCTATGCCAGCGCTCCGGCTGACAGGCCGGTGATCAACACCCTGTCGATCTGGTTTGACGGTATGGTTGATGAAAATGGCAGCGGGACGGAGATATATCTGTTCCAGGGATTTGACGGAGATCGCCGCAGCCCGGAGGGGGTGCCGCTGCGTGACCTGGTGCTGGAACCCGGGGCGCGCTTTCATGGCGGCGAGGTGGTCGGGTTTGTCGGCCTTCCTTTCGAGATTGTGCTTCCTGATGTTTCGACACAGCAACTGGCCAGGGGGCAGTTGCGGGTTGATGGTGTCGGGCGCGAGATTTCCCGCGAGCTGACAAAAGCCATAGAGCTTTCGACGCCGATTGAGGTGACCTATCGACCCTATATTGAAGGTCTGGAAGCGGAAGGCCCGCAGGCGAAGCCGATCCGGTTTGGACTGGCAAATGTCAGCGCCACGGCGACGCTGGTGAGTGGTGATATTGTTCTGCGGCATGTGTCGGATCGCAAGTTTCCGCGCGAGGTTTATGATATCGAGCGCTTTCCGGCGCTGGTGCGCTAGACGGGACAATTGTCATGGTTGATCTGTTATGGCCGGAACAGGCACTCGGCTGCCCGATCCGGGCCGGATATGGCGTGCAGCCGGAAACGGGCCTTGTGCGAACGCCGATGGAAAGCGGTCTGGCGCGGGCGCGGCGACGCTATCCGCGCGCGCCCGGGCGCGTTAGCGCCAGCTGGATCATGAGCGGTACGCAATTGCGATATTATTACGCCTGGGTTGAGCAAAAGGCCGGATATGGCGCCGCGTGGTTTACTGTCAATCTCGATTATGGTGTCGGCAGGCAGCCGGTGACAGCCCGCATTGTCGAGGCCCCGAAAATATCGCGGATATCAAGTCGGCGCTGGCGTGTGGATATGATCCTTGAGGTTCTGCCGGTCACTTTCGAGTCGCTTGAGGAACTGGAACTGGTGTCCATTTACGGCGGCGTTCCGGCGCTGGAATCCCTGTCAGCGGCGGCAGCCGGCCTGCCGCCGGTTGACGATGCAGCGATATTGTCAGGAGAGGTCCGCTGGCATGAATATTTTGCAGTCTGACAGGCATTTGTGGCCGCTGGACTATATCGGCAGGCCCTTCCGATCCGGGGCGTCAGGGCCGGCCTGTTTTGATTGCTGGGGGCTGGTTCGGCATTATTACCAGACCGTTCGAAAGGTGCATTTGCCGGTTGCCGATTGCCATGATTTCGGTCTGAAAGAGGTGCGGCGGGGATTTGCGAGGCCGGAGCTTTATCGCGGGTTTGGCCGCGTTGATAAACCGGCGGATGGTGATTGTGTTTTGATGAAACAGGGGCGCTGGCCGTCCCATGTGGGGTTGTGGTCCGATCTTGACGGCGGTCGGGTCATCCATGCCCTGCCGCAAACAGGGGTGGTTGCACAGCCCCTTTATGAAATTGCGCGTGCCGGATATGAAGTAGCGGGATATTACAGATATGGCAGTGCTGGTGATTGCGGGAAATCCGTTTGATGTGTTCGATCAGCAGCGGTTTTTTGAGCCCGGCGGACAGACGCTCGGCGATCTGGCGCGGGTCCGTGATATTGATCCGAAACGGCAGGCGGTGATCTGCAATCTGTCTGGTCGGTTTGTGCTGCAAAGGGACTGGTCGGAGACCGTTATCGGGTCCGATGATATTGTTCAGTTTGTTGCCGTGCCGCAGGGCAGCGGCGGCAAAAATCCGCTGGCGATCATATTGCAGGTGGCGCTGCTGGTGGCGGCGGTTGTGTTGCCGCCCATTGCAGGGGCAGCTCTCGGGGCCAGCGTGGCGGCCACTATCGGTGTCAGTACGGCCATTGGCACCAGTATTGTGACATCGGTCACTGCGGCAGCCATTCTGGCCGGAGGGACGCTGTTGATCAATGCCGTGGTGCCGCCGCAATCAGCCAGCGGTCTGGACGGAGCAGATGCGGTGTCGCCGACATACAGCCTGGGTGCACAGGGCAATCAGGCGCGGCTCAATGGCATTATACCGGTGATATACGGGCGGCACCGTGTTTTTCCTGATTTTGCCGCAACGCCCTACTGGCGCTATGAAAACAATGACCAGTATCTCTATCAGCTGCATGTGGTCGGACAGGGCGAGCATGTCATCAGAGACATCAGACTGGGCGATACGCCCGTTTCTGTTTTTGAGGAGGTTGAAACACAGATTGTCAATCCCGGCGAGCAGGTGAGCCTGGTGGCAACGGATATTTATACCTCTCCCGAGGTGTCAGGCCAGGCATTGCGTGCTCCCAATGATCTTCGTCCCGGTCATGATGGCTGGCTCGGCCCCTTTGCCGCCTGCCCGCCCGGTCGCACAACACAAAGCGTGAGTGTTGATATCATCGCCCCTGGTGGCCTTTTTCTCATTGCGGACAATGGGGGTGTTGCTGCCCTTTCCGTCACATGGCAGGCCGAGGCCCGGATTATTGATGATGCCGGCGCCCCTGTCGGAGACTGGGGCACCCTGTTTGACGGTGATATGACGGGCGGGACAGAAAGAAAGGCGCTGCGACGCTCGAATGATTTTGATCTTCCCTCGCTTGACAGATGGGAGGTGCGCATCAGGAGAACGGATGACAAAAACCTGTCGGCGCGGGCGGCGCACGAGATTGTCTGGGGCGGTCTGCGCGCCGATTTGCAGGGGGTCGATCATTTTGACGGTCTGACAATGATTGCCATAAAAATGCGGGCGACGGACAATCTCAATCAGTCCACATCGAGGCGTCTGAACTGCATCGCATCTCGCAAGCTGCCTGTTTATGACGGCAATGGCTGGGGGGCACCGGTGGAGACATCGTCCATTGCCTGGATTGCTGCCGACATATTGCGCAACCCGGTCTATGGCGGTGGCGCCGATGATGATCGCATCGATCTCGACGGGTTGCTGGCTCTTGATGCCATATGGCAGGACCGTGGTGATTATTGCAATGGTGTGTTCGACACGCCGACAACGGTATGGGAGGCCCTGTCAAAGGTTTTGCGCTGTGGTCGAACCCGTCCCTATCATCAGGGGGGCATGATCCGTTTTCACCGGGACAGCCCGCAAAGTCTGCCGGTGATGGTCTTTTCGGCCGAAAATATTGTTCTGGGCAGTTTCAAAATGGAATTTGCCCTGCCGGTCTATGGTGATGCGGCAGACGGTATAGAACTGCAATATATCGACGAGAGAACATGGAAACCGGCGCGTGTTACGGCCCATGTGGAGGGTGATGCCGGTGTCAATCCGGCGCGCGAAAACGTGTTCGGGATAACAGATCGGCAGCAGGCCTTGCGCGAGGCGCAATATCAGGCCCGGTCAAACCGCTATCGCCGCCGGTTTGTCAGCTTCGAGACGGAGCTGGAAGGGCTGATTCCATCGATCGGCGATTTGCTGCTGATATCCCATCACATGCCGGAATGGGGCGAGAGCGGGCAGGTGGTGCACTACGATCCTGCCAGCCATATCCTGACCCTTGACCGGGCCCATGAGGTGAATGATCAGACCGTATCAATCAGGCTGCGTCGGCCCGACGGCGGGGTGACAGATGTGCTGCCGGTATCATACTGGGATGGCGAGAGGGTGAAACTGGCCGGTGATCCGGGGTTTTCTGTGCACTGGAACAGCGGCATCGAGCGCACGCATTATATTGTCGGGCGGGCTGATGACGAGCCGGTTTTCGCCATCTGTCTTGGTATAGTTCCGCGCGGCAACAGGGTGCAGATCAGCGCCGTTCTGGAGGACAGCCGTGTTCATATCAATCAGGCGGGATAAGTAATGACAACATTGACGGAGCGTGTCGAGACGGCTGTGGCTCAGATCGAGCAGGCCCGCGATCAGATTGCCCTGGAGCGCGATAAATGGCGGCAGTACACACAGGTGTTGCACAATATCGTGCATGGTCCTGAAAGCGGTGCCGACAGCCTCGTTTTAACGGCCTCTGGCGAGGTCAAAACCGTTGCCCGTGTGCTGAAACAGGCCCTTGACGAAATGCAGCAGGCGCGCGCGGCATATGAGGCAGAGACGGGCATATTGCATGCCATTGTCAATGGTCCGGCGAGCGGTCCGGACAGCCTTGTGACAACCGGTTCCGGCGATGTGCCGACGGTGGCCCGCCAGATCGAGGATCTGAAAACACAGGTGCTTGCCGGGACGCTGGAGGCTCTGGGGGCAGCCCCTCTTGATCACAGTCATGATTCACTGGATGCGGGGGCGCTGTGATGCGGCTTTCATTTTATGAAAACGGTGACTGGTTGGCGCAATTGCATCTTCTTGATGACGAGGGGTTGCCGGTTGATCTTTCCGGTCTGTCCCTGTCCCTGGCGCTGCGTGACCGGCTGGGGCGGTTCGCAATGAAGCTGTCAGACGGTGACGGGCTGGTCGTAGCGGATGCCGCAGCGGGGTGTGTCAATCTGGATATTTCAGTTTCGCGCCACAAAAATATTGTTCCCGGCCTCTACCGGTTTGACATGGTATCCATCTCCGGAGACGGGGCGCGGCGCAACATATTGCGAGGGACCATGCATATTCGCCGCGGTCAGGTCGAGGTGCCGGGGCGCGATGACAGTAACAGCGTTGATGATCAGCAGATAGTGATTTCAGGAGGAACATTTTAATGACCGATCTGGCTTTTGACACCTTGAGACTGAAAGAGCGTGTGACGGGTGCTCCCGGGGCCCCCGCGACGCTTGCAACGACAGAGCCTGCTTTTAATCATGTCGACAGGACACTTTATATCGGCCTGGGGGATGACGGGAATGGTACGGCAAAAAACGTCATACCCATAGCCTCCGAGGCTGTTTATCAGGCGGCTGCGAATGCGGCCACACAGCAATATGTTGATACGGCTGTGGCGGCCCTGTCATTTCTGGCGCTGGCCGGGTTTGATGTCTCGAAGGTGGCCCGCACGGATCAGGCGTCGGCCTTTGCGGTATCACCGACGGTACCCGATGTGGCGGATGGTGATTCGAGCACAAAGGCGGCGAATACGAAATTTGTGTCAAATGCCGTCAGTACCGCCATTGCCAATCTGGTCAATGGTTCACCGGCAGCCTATGACACATTGCAGGAGCTGTTCACGCTGGCGCAAAGCAATGCCGATGCCCAGGCCGTGTTGCAGGCCGGGCAGATATCGAAATTGTCAAAGGATCAGAACCTGGCCGATCTGGTCGATGCCGCCGCTGCCTGGGCCAATCTGGGGGGTGGCACTCTGGGCAAGCAGAGTGCCGACAATGTCAATATTACCGGCGGCACTATTGGCGGAAATGTGCAGATGAGCGTCTCGGAACTGACATGCGGCACATTCTGATCTGAATAGAGATCGAACGGGTTATCAACAAAAGCACCGGTGGAAATGATTTTCCGCCGGTGTATTTTTGAATGCGGGGATGGCTGTGACGGTAAACAAACTGAAATTCAGGATATCTGATGTGGCGGGGCATGAACCGTCCACTCTGGCAGCGGATGAGGTGGGCATCAATCTGCCCGATGGAAAATTGTTCACGCCGGACGGCAATGGTGGTGTGAAGCTTGTGAATATACAGGGCCCGCAAGGCCTGCAAGGACCGGAAGGACTGCAAGGACCGGAAGGGCCGCAAGGACCACAAGGACCGGAAGGACCGCAAGGACCGGAAGGGCCGCAAGGACCGGAAGGGCCGCAAGGACCGGAAGGACCGGAAGGACCGGCTGGCAGTGTTTCGACAGTGAGCGGAGCTATTGGAAGTTTTTGGCTTGGACCATCTGGATTCGGTTGGCCGCTGGCATGTAACGGTTGCCCTCCGGGAACGTGGGCAGAGCGTGGAAATGTGGCCGTCGCAGACTCTGTAGTCCGGCTCTGGCAGCGGGTGGCATAGGGGTGGTAAAATGATTGATGTGAAAAAGGTTTATGAATGCACGCATGGGGTTTACAGGGCGCTGGTGGTTTTGCCTGAGATCAGTCCTGACCCTGTGATCTATAATCTGACCCGTGATCCCGATCTCGATGACGCGTCGGTCTATCAGGAGCTGTGCCAGCGTCTCAATGACGGGGAATTTGATAATATTATAGAGCCCTGCCCGGATCAGCCCGGTGGGGATGTTGCGGGGGGTGACGGGTAGGATATGAGAAAAACAGTTGTGGTGGCGGGCGTGATCGCCGGAGCGCTGGTTCTGACCGGCGCTTTTTCTCTCTCCCCTCACCTGTCACAAAAACATTTGTCGGTCAGTTCGAGGGATCGCGATCTGATGATCAGAACGGTCTGGGCCGAGGCCGCACGCGAGCCCGTCAAAGGGCAGATCGCTGTCGCCTTTGTGATATTTAATCGCTGGCAGACAAATCCATTCGGCTGGAAGACCATTTCTGATGTGGTGACGGCATGCGGCTATATCATCCGCCGGAAACGGCGGGTGAAAATCTGCCAGTTCGAACCCTGGCTGCACGCACATGTCAAAAAACGCATGATGGCATTGTCGACAGAGAGCGTCGCCTATCGGCGGATCGGCGCGCTTGTGGATCAGGTTCTGGCCGGTGCGGTGCGTGATCCGACCCGCGGGGCGTTTTATTTTCTCAACATGAAAACGGTGACCCGGCGTCGCGTCAGGCAAGGGCGAGCCATGCCGGAATTTTCCAAAAACTGTCCCCTCCCCAACAACAAATTCATCTTTTATTTGCTTTTTAGCGAAAATTCGCTAAATTTGTACATCGGTTCTCAAGTCTGGGAGCTTATTTAGACAAAAATCAATAATATGAGCAGAAAAATAAGAAAGGTGGCAGTGTTGGGTTCCGGTGTCATGGGATCGGGTATTGCCTGCCATTTTGCCAATATCGGGCTGGAGGTTCTCATGCTGGATATTGTTCCCTTCGATCTGACGGAGGAGGAGAAAAGTAATGCTATCGCAAGAAATAGAATCGTTAATGGTTCTTTGAAAAAAGCGATTAAATCCAAACCGGCACCTCTGTAC
>JALXEI010000081.1 GCA_027069645.1 Hyphomicrobiales bacterium | reverse complement strand
AAGATGGTGACGATCTGCACGAGGGTGCGCGACTTTGAGAGGATTGCTGCTATTGCCGAGCGTCACGAAAATGTTTTTTGTTCTGTGGGCACACATCCGCACCATGCCGGGGAGGAAAGTGATGTTTCAGTCGATGAAATCATCGGGCTTGCCCGCCACCCGAAAGTTGTCGCGATTGGCGAGGCAGGGCTGGACTATCACTATAACAAAAGCCCGCACGATATTCAGAAAACAGTGTTTCGGCGTCATATCGAGGTCGCCCGTGAAACGCGACTGCCGCTGGTGATACACACAAGGGACGCTGATGAGGATACCCTGACCATCCTTGAGCAGGAAATGGCCAAAGGGGCCTTTCCCGCCCTCATTCATTGTTTCACGGCTGGCCGCAAGCTCGCAGAGACTGTGCTTGATATGGGGCTGTATATCTCTCTGTCGGGGGTTCTGACCTTTAAAAATTCCGCGGATATTCAGGAAATCGCAACAGACCTGCCTCTCGACCGGGTGCTTGTTGAAACAGATGCCCCTTTCCTTGCCCCTGTCCCTTGTCGTGGACAGACCAATGAACCTGCTTTCACGGTACATACCGCACAAAAACTGGCTGATCTCAAAGCCATACCTCTGGAGGATGTTGCAAGGGCCACAACAGAAAATTTTCACAACCTGTTCCGGAAAGTCCCGCGTTCGGACCCTGTTGAAGGTTGTTCCGCATGACGGAGAAGGTAACAATATTGGGGTGTGGGGCTTCCGGGGGTGTGCCACGCATCGGCGACCACTGGGGGAATTGTGATCCGACAAATCCCAAAAACACACGCCGACGTTGCTCCATACTTGTCCAGAAAACCGGGACAGGGGGGACAACACGCGTCCTGGTGGATACCTCTCCGGATTTGCGCATGCAACTGCTTGACGAAGGAGTTGGCGAGGTTGATGCGGTTATATACACACATGAACACGCCGATCATACACATGGCATTGATGATTTGCGCCAGATCGCCTTCAACAAGAAGCAACGAACCGATGTCTATATGACAAGGCGTATGCGGGATATTATGATTCCGAAATTTTCCTATTGTTTTGAAACGCCTCGCGGCAGTCTCTACCCGGCCATCCTCAACGCTTGCGAGATCACGCCCTACAGGCCATTTTCCATCGAGGGAAAAGGGGGCTGTATTGATATTCTGCCACTGAACCAGGAACACGGTTCAATACTCTCACTGGGGTTCCGGTTTGGAGACTTTTGCTACTCAACGGATGTTAATGATTTTCCGGACGAAACCGTCGAAGCTCTTGCGGGTGTGAGGACGTGGGTGATTGACGCCTTGCGCTTCAATACACACAAGACGCATTTTAATGTTGAAACAGCGCTGGAATGGATTGATCGCATAGGTCCCGAACAGGCCTGGCTGACCAATATGCATCATGATCTTGATTACGAGGCCCTGAAAGCAATGCTGCCAGGTCATGTTGCGCCCTGTTATGACGGGCTGACCTTTGAGATCAACGCGTGACTTTTTCGATCTCGCCATTCTTTTGATAGCTTGCAGAGCACATTTGCACAAGCAACGGGGTCACGTCCTGCGGTTCTGTCTGTGTGTCCGGATGCTCACCGGGGAAAGCCTTTCTTCTCAGGCTGGTACGAAGAACACCCGGATCGAACAAATTGGCACGCACCTTCGTCGAAGTCACTTCTTCGGCATAGGTACGCACCAGGGCTTCAAGTGCCGCCTTGGAGGCGGAATAGGGGCTCCAGTAGGCCTCTATGTTTTGTGCGGCTGAACAGGTTATGAAAACGGCACGACCGGCGTCGGACTGTTTGAGCAAAGGGTCAAAAATTCGTAGCAGTCGCCAGTTGGCATTGAGATTGAGGTCGATAACCTTTTGCCATTCGGCCGATTTTATGTGGCCCACCGGCGACAGGGGGCCGAGAATGCCGGCATTGCCAACCAGAATATCGAGAACCCCGAACTGTCTGTAAATTTCGGCTCCCAGATCATCGATGCGGTCGAGTTCAAGGAGGTCAAAGGGAACCAGAGTGACCTTTCCACCGGTTTTTGTGATTTTGTCTTCAAGGGCTTCCAGTCCGCCACTTGTCCGGGCAAGGGCAATGACATGTGCGCCGGCACTGGCAAGTGCAAGCGCTGCGGCTTCACCGAGCCCGCGA
>JALXEI010000080.1 GCA_027069645.1 Hyphomicrobiales bacterium | reverse complement strand
CATCATTGATGATCTCGAATTCGAAATTCAGGGTAAATGTGCCCTGAAATCCATCCGCATCAAGGGGGGTGTCTGCGGTTGGCAAAACATATTGCATGTCAATAATAAAGACATTGGGATCATCGGCCGTTGGCGCCAGATAAAAGGCATTGTCAACCGGCGTTGCCCCGATCACAACGGCACCCTCCTGCAACCCTGTGATCCTGACACTGCCCGGCGTCCAGCCCTCCAGCGGTACGTGAACAGTCACCTCAAGACGACGCACAGACATGCCCTGCGGGGCTATATCCGGATTGTCCGCATAAATGACATCATCGCCGGCCGTTCCGGTGACCGTTTCCGTACTGCGCTGGACATCGAAACTGTCATCGGTTTGAGCCGCCGTGACGGCTGCGCCACCGCGTACTTCCGTAACACCGTCCGGTTGCAAGACCCGGGATTTCGTCGCAAGGCCCAAAAGCCGAATATCCATTTCAGCCACGGGTACATTGAAATCGCCATTGCCGGTGAAATTTGTTGAAAGGCTGGTGCTCGGGGCGGCATCGGCATCGCTGTTACTGCGGTTATTATTGTCGCCCTCGGCGAGATTTTCATCAATGCGGGCCCGCTCTTCCTCGGCAACACCCTGACCGGTTGCCGGGCCGGAACTGTTTGAACTGTCGGGCGTGGAAAAATTCTCTGCCTCGACGACGACGACCTCGACCGCCGGTTCACCATTGCTGTCCTGCTGGTCGGAACTCTCTGCTGCGGCCTGATTCTGGCTCTGTGCCTGACTTTCTGTCGAAAAATTGAGTTCCGCCTTGTCCTCGCTGATCGAAACAGCCCCGAGCCTTGCCACAAGTTCCTCTGCATCCACCGGCGTGCCATCGAACTGAATTTCTGGCGGCACCTCGGCCATCACCTGCAATCCGAATTCCAGCAGAACAATTTTCGCACCGTCGGCAAATTTCAGCACCAGATCGACATCAACGAGGCCAACCTGAACATCTTTCATGGAAAAGGCAAAAAGCAGTTTTTCGCCGTCATGGACCTTGACAATATCTGTGACACCGGCTTCGGGCTTGTGAATGACCCGACCGTCGGCCGATTTCACATCCTGCAAGGTGGATATTTCACCCGACGGATTATCTGTCGACCCGGTATCCGGCTTTGCGGCCCCCTTTGCGGGTGTCTGTTTGTCGGCCATTGTAATGGTCTCGCAAATAAATTGTTGATCATGCTGACACCACGCATTGCACAACGCCCTGGACGGGACAATCAGGACCCTCCGCCCCGGGAATGCGTGCAGGAATATCGGCATGGCTCCGCTATCGAATCACAGAAGCCGCACCGGCAAACACCAAATAAATATACTATTTCTATTTATTTTCAGTTACTTGCGCGCTTTTACAAAAAGCAGTTCCTCACACATCATTAACTATTGCGTCATTTGATGAACGACAGGTAAACTCGCGTGCAGCCTGAAGGACATAACCATGACAACGGACAAACCCGAACCCCGGCCAGGTATCCTTGATATCGCTCCCTATGTACCGGGAAAAAGCAGCGTGGCCGGTCACGGACCGGTCATCAAACTGTCTTCCAATGAAACGCCGCTCGGACCCGCCCCCGAAGCCATTGCCGCCTGCCGTGACGCGGCTGACAATCTGCAACGCTATCCTGATGGTTCAAGCCTTGAACTGCGCGAAGCCATTGCCGCACGCTACGGGCTGAATGCCGATCATATTGTCTGCGGGGCCGGATCGGACGAACTGCTGAACCTGCTGGCCCATGCCTATCTGGGCCCGGGGGACGAGGCCATTCACACCCGACACGGCTTTCTCGTCTACCCCATTGCCATCAGGGCCAATGGCGCCACACCGGTTGTTGCCGGGGAAACCGACCTCACCGCAGATGTCGACAACATCCTGGCGCTGGTCGGGCCGAAAACAAAAATGGTGTTTCTGGCCAATCCCAACAATCCCACCGGCACCTATCTGCCCTTTGACGCGGTCAAACGGCTGCATGACGGCCTGCCCGGACATGTCATTCTGGTACTGGATGCCGCCTATGCCGAATATGTCCGCGCCAATGACTATGAAGCCGGTATCGAACTGGTGGCGACCAGCTCCAATGTGGTCATGACCCGCACCTTTTCGAAGATTTATGGTCTTGCAGCCCTGCGCATCGGCTGGGCCCTGTGCCCGCCACAGATTGCCGATGTCCTCAACCGCATTCGCGGCCCCTTCAATCTTGGCACACCGGCCATAAAAGCCGGGGCGGCCGCCATGCGCGACCGGCAATTCATTGCCGAGGCACAGGCACACAACGAAACCTGGCGCCAATGGGTCAGTCAGGAATGCCAGGCGCTCGGCTTGCAGGTGACACCATCGGTTGCCAATTTTCTGCTGATCCATTTCCCGAAAGAAAAAGGGTATACGGCCCGCGAAGCCGATGAATATCTGCTCTCGCAAGGCATCGTTCTGCGCCGCATGGAAAGCTATCATCTGCCCGATGCGCTGCGCATGACCATTGGCAGCGGCGAGGAATGTCGCGCGGTCATCAAGGCCCTGACGGCTTTCATGCAAGACCGCAATAACGGGAGTACGCCGCAAAATGGCTGAACCGCTTTTCAACAGGATGGCGCTGATCGGTCTGGGGCTGATCGGTTCTTCGCTGGGACACGCCATCAAGCGGGCGAACCTTGCCAGCCATGTTGCCGGCAGCGCCCGCTCGGCCAAAACCCTTGAAACCGCCCTGAAAATAGGCTTTGTCGATACGGTCCACGAAACACCGGAAGAAGCGGTAAAGGAAGCCGATCTGGTTATTTTGTGCGTTCCGGTCGGCATATGCGGCCCCCTGTGCGCCCGCATTTCCCCGTATCTCAAACAGGGGGCGATTGTGTCCGATGTGGGCTCGGTCAAGACGGCGGTCATCGAGGCCTGCGCGCCCCATATACCGCCCGGCGTGCATTTTGTCCCGGGGCATCCGATGGCCGGAACAGAATTTTCCGGGCCCGAATCCGGCTTTGCCGAACTGTTCGACAATCGCTGGTGCATGCTGACCCCCCTGCCTGATGGTGACCCCGGCGCCACGGACAAAATGGTGCGCTTCTGGCAGGGCTGCGGTGCCAATGTCGAGACCATGACCGCGCAGCATCATGATATCGTTGCAGCCGTCACCTCCCATCTGCCCCATCTCATCGCGTTCAATATTGTCGGCACCGCTGACGACCTTGAAACCGTGACCGAGCGCGAGGTGATCAAATATGCCGCGGGCGGATTTCGCGATTTTACCCGTATCGCGGCCTCTGATCCGGTCATGTGGCGTGATGTTTTTCTCAATAACAAACAGGCTGTTCTGGAAGTTCTCGAACGCTTTAATGCCGATCTGGAGCGCCTGACACAGGCCATTCGCGAGGATGATGGCGAGGTTTTGTACGACCAGTTTAAAAGAACCCGACACATTCGCCGGGGTATTATTGATGAAGAAAAGTCCTGACCTCCCTGCCCATCCCCTCTGTCAACAGGTGCAGACATGAGCAACCGTCCTCAAATCACTATCGGCCTTCACTCCATGACCGGCCGCAAGGAACGCAATGACGACAGTTATGGCATTCTCATTCCTGATGGCCCCCTGCTGGAAAGCAAGGGCATTGCAATGGCCATTGCCGACGGGGTGAGCACGGCGGAAGCAGGCAAGGAAGCCTCGGAAACCTGCGTTAAAACCTTCCTCACCGATTATTACAGTACCCATGAAAGCTGGACCGTCAAAACCTCGGTGAGCCGCGTTCTGACCGCTCTTAATCGCTGGCTGTACTCGCAGAGCCAGACCCGTTTCATGTCCGAAGGAGCGATGGTCTCGACATTTTCCGGGCTGGTCCTCAAAGGCGCGATGGCGCACGTCTTTCATGCCGGAGACAGCCGCATCTATCTGCTGCGAGGGGGAAATCTGCGTCAGCTCACCAGAGACCACCGGGCCTTTCTGGCCGGAGATCGCGAGGTGCTGGCGCGCGCCTTTGGCATTGAACCGGCCCTTGAAGTGGATTATCTGACGAAAACACTGATGGCCGGTGATCTGCTGCTATTTACAACAGATGGCGTACATGATTTTCTCAATGACCGGCAAATCTGCAAAACCGTTCTGGCCCGGATGGGAAATCTCGACGAAACCGCGCGGGCGCTCGCGGCAAAGGCCTTCGAATCTGGTAGCACCGACAATATTTCCTGCCAGATTGTCCGCATTGACAATCCGGGTGCGCCGTCACAACAGGCCTTGCTGCAAAAACTGACCAATCGCCCCTTCCCCCCCGAACTGGAACCCGGCATGGTGATGGACGGTTTTCGTATCGAGCGCGAACTCTATCTTTCGTCACGCTCCCAGGTCTATCTGGCCGTTGACGAGGAAAGCGGCGAGCGTGTCGTTCTGAAAACCCCTTCTGTCAATTTCGAGGATGATCCGGCCTATATCGAACTGTTCACCCGCGAGGAATGGATCGGCGCACAAATCGACAGCCCCCATGTCCTGAAAGTGCGACGCAAGGGGCGAACCCGCAAGTTCCTCTATACTGTTCTCGACTATATCGAGGGTCAGACGCTTGCCCAGTGGATGCACGACCACCCCAAACCCTCGCTGGTGGAAGTGAGGGAAATTGTCAACCAGATCGCAATGGGCCTGCGCGCCTTTCACCGCAAGGAAATGATCCATCAGGACCTGAAGCCCGACAATATCCTCATCGACCGGCACGGCACTGTCAAAATCATTGATTTCGGCTCCACCCGCGTTGCCGGTTTGCAGGAGGTCGAGGAAGGCAACAGGCTGCCGCTCCCTGGCACCAGAGATTACAGCGCCCCGGAATATCTGCTCGGCGAAAAACCGGCCAATTGCGCCGATCTCTATTCCCTTGGCGTCATCACCTACGAAATGCTCACCGGAAAGCTACCCTATGGCAAGGGTTTTGCGACAAAAAATGATGTCCACCGCCTGACCTTCACACCGGCTTACGAGCACAACAGGGAAATTCCGCACTTCGTCGCCTGGGCGCTTGAAAAGGCTGTGCGGAAAAATCCCCGCGAACGCTATTGCCATTTGTCGGAATTTGTCACCGACCTCGAAAAGCCCAACGCCGCCAGCCTCGACGCCGGAACCCGGCCGCTGCTCAAACGCAACCCGGTGCTGTTCTGGCGCCTTGCGGCCCTGATTCTGCTGCTGCTGAACCTGGTGCAATGGCTGGCACGATAAGGAAAATCGCTGTAAAAACGGCTCAGCCGCAATAGCCGCGATTCCAGCGGGCCCGGTGACCATTGTCGATGTGAATATGCTTGCACGGCCCGTGATAAAGACCAAGCCCGCCCTTGTGGACCCTGTTCAGCCAGCGCCAGACTTTCATCCTGTTCCTGATCTTGAAGTCCACGGCTCGACAATCAGCATGTTTGGAGCGACGCCCGGTACCGGCGATGCGGGCACCGCGACGAATGGTTGAAATGATCGTTACCGGCCCGAATTTCCTGCGAATCTCTGCAAGGCGCTGCTTGAGCACAGAGGGCAGGCAACCGGTCGGGATGCGTCCGGCCCTTGAAGCCCCGACGGTTCCGCCCGTTATCACAAAAGCCAGCATCAGAGTCATAATCAGTTTACGCATATTTTCCATCACTTTTATAAAACCCCACAAAGTGACGCGGATTTATATTCTCTGACGTGTATTTTACAAATGATTAATTGTCGCAGTGTGGAGATGCATCAGGACGGATTGATACGCGGTGCCAGCAACTGGCTCGACAAAAACAGCAAAAGTGCGGCTACAACAATCGCCGGGCCGGAGGGAATATCAAGAGAAAGGGAGGCCAGAAGTCCGGCAATGACGGACACAATACCGGCCAGCATGGCCCCGACAACCATCATTTCCGGCGTCCGGGAAAAACGGCGCGCCGTTGCGGCGGGAATGATCAGCAGGGCGGTGATCAGCAATATGCCGACAATCTTCATGGCAAAGGCAATGGTCAGCGCCACCAGCAACATATAAACGAGTTGCGCCCGCGCCGGGTCCAGCCCCTCGACACGGGCCAGATCAAAACTGACCGTTGCCGCCAGCAAGGCACGCCAGATCAGCGCCAGAACAAGCAGGACCAACAGGCCACCTCCATAAATCAGCGCAATATCGAGACGCGACACCGCGAGAATATCACCAAACAGATAGCCCATGAGATCAACCCGCAGATCCGGCAGAAAGGCCAGCACCACAAGCCCCAGTGCCAGCGCGGAATGGGACAATATTCCCAGCAGGCTGTCACTTGACAGGCGGGCATGCTGTTGCAGGGCCAGAAGCGACAGGGCGACCAGAACGGCGATGGCAAAAACCGCCAGCATGATATTGACATGCAACATCAGGCCGATTGCGACCCCGAGCAATGAAGAATGGGAAACCGTATCGCCAAAATAGGCCATGCGCCGCCACACCATGAAACAGCCGAGCGGCGCCGCAATCACCGCGACCCCGATCCCGGCCACCAGCGCCCGGACAAGGAAATCGTCAAGCATCCGATTTGTCTCCGTTTCCTGCAATATGCCCGCCTTCAGTCACGGGGCAATCACAAACGTCCCCCTCGCGGGAAACCGAACCGTCATCATGGTGATGGTGGTCATGATGATGTTGATAGAGCGCCAGCGTATCCGCCGCCCGCACACCGAACAAACGGCGATATTCCGGGTCATCGGCCACCGATCGGGGCGAGCCCGAACAACAGACATGACCATTCAGACAAACCACCGTATCGGTCGCCGCCATGACGATATGCAGATCATGAGAGACAAGCAAAATACCGCATTGCAACCGGTCACGCAGTGAGGCAATCAGTTCATAAAGCGCAATCTCGCCCGCATAGTCCACCCCCTGGACCGGCTCGTCCAGCACCAGCAATTGCGGCCTGGTCAAAATGGCCCGGGCCAGCAGAACGCGCTGAAACTCGCCGCCCGACAGCTTTTGCAGGGGACGATCGAGACAGTTTTCCGCCCCGACCGATTGCAGCGCCTCGCGGACCTCCCCGGGGCTGTGCGGCACGGTCAGTTTTAGCAGGCGGCGAACGGTCAGGGGCAGGTCGGGATCAATCACCAGAGATTGCGGCACATAGCCAATACGCAATTGCGGCGCCAGCACCACCTCCCCCTCATCAGGCTTCAGCAATCCGAGAACCAGTTTCACCGTTGTCGATTTCCCCGAACCGTTGGGACCGATCAGCGTTACAATCTCGCCGCGACGCACCTGCAAATCCACATGACGCACCAGCCAGCGCCCGGCGCGCCGGATGCCGATATTTTCAGCCCGGACAGGCGTCTCGTGCCGCTGCCCGTTTTTATCCGCATCCGTTTGCACAATCTCGTACCTTTTCATTCTCAACGCATTGCATTTTGATCAGTGGGAGAACTATATCGGGAAGCATAAAGACCGACCTTTGTCTT
>JALXEI010000079.1 GCA_027069645.1 Hyphomicrobiales bacterium | reverse complement strand
CTGGAAATATTGACGCTGACAAAGAGCGGTTTGTCGTTCATGGGAACAATCCGCTGCCAGCGTTCGGCTTCTCTGGAAGCCTGATCGAGTACAAAAGCCCCAAGTTCGAGTATGGTGCCGTTTTCCTCGGCGATCGGTAAAAACTCTGCCGGGCTGATCAGCCCCAGTTTCGGATGTTGCCAGCGCAACAGCGCCTCGAAACCCACCAGTTCGCCGCGCGCAAGACGCATGATCGGCTGGTAGAGAATTTCCAGTTCACCCCTGGAAACAGCCAGCCGCAGATCACTTTCCAGCGCAACGCGATCATCGCGATCCGAAAGCATTTCCGTCTTGAACATCTCGATCCGGTCCGTTCCCATGCGCCTCGCGCGATACATGGCGATTTCGGCCTCACGCAACAAACCCTCGGCAGAGCATTGCGGACCGGAATAGACACTGCAACCGATCGAGCTTGTGAGAATAACATCTTCACCGGCAATTTTAATCGGTGCGCGCAGGGCCTTGCGTATCCGCTCGGCCCTTTGTGTCACCTGAATGGCCTCTGTATCCACCTGCAACAAAAGGGCAAACTGATCACCGCCGACACGGGCCAGCGTATCCTGGGGGCGTAAATGGCGGGACAGACGTCGCGCCACAGTCAACAGCATGGTATCCCCGACCCCCATGCCAAATCGTGTGATGATATTCCTGAAACGATCCAGATCAACAAACAGCACAGCAGGCGGAATGCCCCGTTCGTGGCGCACCCGGTTGATGGCAACCGTCATACGATCGAAACAGAGTTCGCGATTGGGAAGCCCCGTCAGACTGTCATATACAGCATCGTGCATCAGCCGTTCCCGGGCGCGCTTTGCTCCCGTAATATCCTGCAACAGCCCCACACAGGTCAGCGATCGTGCTCTCACCCAGTCGTCGGTATGGGCCTTGAGATCATACCAGAGATAGGTGCCATCGGACCGGCGCATGCGAAACTCGATGGCAACAGGTCCGCCATTCCTTTCCTTGACCCCCAGCAACATCAGCGAAAACCGCTCGCGATCCGTCGGATGGAGATAGTCCAGCCAATTGTCAAACGATCCCGACAGCGTCCCCCATGACAACCCCAGGGCCTCTTCCACTTCCTTGCCAATCTCGATTGTGTCGTGGCGGGCATCCCAGAACCACACACAGGCCCCGGCGCCCTCGATGGCCTGTCCATTATAATAGAACCGCTCGGCAGGTCCGGCCCCCATATGGTCAAGGGACTGAAAGGCAAAATGGGTCACGGTAAAACCAAACAGGGCCAGCAACAGAACCAGACCGGCATTCATGGCCGTCACAACCAGATCACCCGACAGATGACCTGTTATTGTCACAGCAACACCAAACAGCCAGACCAGAAACATCAGCCAGGCCGGAAACAGGGACAGGGCACGTGACTGCCCGCGCAGGGCCAGATATAAAATGAACAGGCTGCCAATGGCCCCGATGGCCGCAAAACTCAGGCGCGCTACAGAGGCGGCGAGCGGCGCATCGGCAAAGGCCAGCACAATCAGCGATGCCTCGGCCAGTATCCAGCCCATAAAAAACAGTCGCACCCAGCCATGCCAGACACGCAGACTTAAAAAGATATAAAGAAAGATCACCAGAGATGTGGCAAAGGCTGCTTCACTTGCCGCCCGATAGGTCGCATTGTCTGCCGCCGAGAGATTGAACAGTTTGTGCCAGAAACCGAATTCCACACATAAATAGGCCAGTCCTGTCCAGATCACCAGCGCACCGGCCGGGAACATGGCCTTGTGATTGGCGGCAAAAAGAGCGGTCAGCAAAATCGCCATAATACCGGTAATGCCCAGCAATATGCCGTTGAACAGGTGGCCGTTGCGGCGCTTCTTTTCAAAGGCCCCGACTTTCCAGAGGGAAAGACGCGGCCAGCTGTCCCCGGACAATTCGGCGACAAAGGTAACGGTGGCTCCCGGCTCCAGACTGAGGCGAAAAATATCGGTCTTGTCGGAAGGGACCCGCTCGGGTGTAAAACCCACCGAAGGGGTCACCCGGGTAATGCGCGGCTTGTCGAGATCGGGATGGAAAAACTGCGATCCCAGCAGGCTGTAGTGCGGCGCCGTCAGCCAGCGCTCGACCGTTTCACTGCTTTTGTTCGAAAGCGCAAAGACCACCCAGCGCGGATTACTGCC
>JALXEI010000078.1:13765-24535 GCA_027069645.1 Hyphomicrobiales bacterium | reverse complement strand
CGGCCTATACAGACGGCGTTTTTATACTCATAGGCGCGTTCTTTCAGCGCTTCCATCAGCCCGTCGAGATCGGCAATCAGCAGATCGGCGGCCCTTGTGAGCTGCACGTTGAAGCATGTATCGAGCACATCGGAAGAGGTCATGCCCTGATGGACAAAACGCGCCTCTTCGCCGACGATTTCGGACAGATGGGTCAAAAAAGCGATGACATCATGCTTGACCTCGCGTTCGATTTCATCAATGCGCTCGATGTCGAAAGTGGCGGCATTGCCTTTTTCCCAAATGGTTCGGGCTGCCTCTTTCGGGATAACACCCGTTTGCGCCAGAGCATCGGCGGCATGGGCTTCAATCTCGAACCAGATACGAAATTTGCTTTCCGGGGACCATATAGCGGCCATCTCGGGGCGTGAATAGCGAGGGATCATGAGAAAACTCTTTGAAAAGGGGCGTCAAGCCGCAATCTGCCGCTTATCGCTGTGAACCGGATCAGTTGATAATCCGTCCGAAAGCCAGGTGAAGGGGTGCAAAAGGCAACCCCGGGTAAAGATCTCCTTGCGAAGACAGGGTTTCTTAGCAAAAGCCGGGGAAAGATTCAAATCCGCAGTCGTTAATCATCAATCTGCGATCGGATGATCCCATGCAATGGGTCAATAACAAGAGCGATCGGATGAGACATGCAGGAAAAAAATGAACCTGCCCGGTCAGGGCAGGTTCGGGATATTTCGAAAAGATGGATTGCCGGGATGCTGGCCGGTGGTTCATTCAGCTCAGGCGGCGAATTTTACATCCAGCTCTCTTTCCAGTTCAAGAAACTCGACCGGAATCTCGTCACCATCGGCTCGCATTTCCTCGAAGATATCATGTATCTGCTGGTAGATTGTGCTTGCCGCTTCCGGATGTTCCTCAAGCTGCATCAATAAAAGGGCGATATCGGATTCGACGTGATCATTGCTCATGATTTTCAACCTTTTCTGGCGTTAAACCTGTTCAACATTACCTCATAGTCACATATTAGCATTTCTGAATATTAATTTATTGATCTGGCTCAACCGAATTGAAATTTTAACGGGCAAAAAAACTGATCAGTCTGTCCTGGCGATTTCGTTTCGGTATGGGTGATGCCTACTGAAAGACGACAGTCCTGTTTTCATTGATCAGAATTCTGTGCTCGATATGATATTTGATGGCGCGCGCCAGGACCCGGCGTTCAATGTCCCGTCCGGCGATGATCAGGTCTTTTGCGGACATATTGTGGGTTACGCGCTCTGTCTCCTGCTCGATGATGGGACCTTCATCCAGTTCGGGGGTGACATAATGAGCTGTTGCACCGATGATTTTGACGCCTCTGGCGTGGGCCTGGTGATAGGGGCGGGCCCCCTTGAAACCGGGAAGGAACGAGTGGTGAATATTGATGATACGTCCCAGAAAATCATTGGCAAACCGGGCGGAGAGGATTTGCATGTAGCGCGCCAGAATGACCAGATCGACCTGGTCTTCCCCGATCAGTTTGCGCAGCGCCTTTTCCTGTTCCTGTCTGTTGTCCTTGCTGACCGGCAGACAGTCATAGCGCAGGCCTTCGCGTTCGACGATCTTGCGACAGGTCTCGTGGTTGGAGACGACGCGGGTGATGTCGACAGGCAGGGAGCCGATGCGCCAGCGATAGAGCAGGTCGGACAGGCAGTGATCCTGTTTCGAGACCATAATCAAAACGCGGGTCTTTTCTGAAACCGGGTGCATTTCCCACCACATGGAATAGCGCCTTGCCAGAGGACGAAATTTTTCGCGCAGTTTTTCGATGGTTGTTTCAGCCGGTGCAGAAAATTTGAGGCGCATGAAAAAATGGCCGGTTTCGGTATCCCCGAACTGTGAACTTTCCTCTATGTTACAATCAAGATCGGCAAGGGTCCCCGCAACAGCAGTGACAATTCCCCTTTTGTCGGGGCATTTCAGGATCAGCAGATATTCGGAACGGTGTGATTTGTTTTTCATGGCATTCAGGCTATCGTAAAAATGACAATATGGCTCTTTACGCGCCGGAAGCACAAGGATCAACCGGTCAGGGGATTTTATGTCAACGAGATTGATTTAAGAGTATAAAAACAGCTATCGTTGAAAAGATAAAGGCTTCCTTCCCGAAACAGTATTTCGAACAGAAGCGACAAACGAACCGGCAGTTATGACTGCAGAAATGGACATATGGACAAGCCAGGCAAGTCTTCAAACGAAATGCAGGATGCAGACAGTGCCGGTTTTCGGCGGGAAACGGGGCCGGGGACGGGAAGCGGTTTTCAGTCGCAAGATGTCGTTCAGGGTCATGACGAGGCTGAGGAATGTTATACACCGGAGGCCAGGGCGCGGCGCGGTCCCGGGCCGGGGTTTGGTCTGGAACGAATTGGCGGCGTTGCGATCCGCAATCCTGTTATGTGGTTTGTCGCTATTTTTGCCTTTTCACTCATAGCACTCGTCGGTGTGACCAAAATCAATGTTGATGACAGTCTCACAGAGCTGTTTCGCAACGGATCGGTCGAGTTCCAAAAATACGAGACTTTGACGAAGCGCTTTCCCGCCAGCGAATATGATGTTCTGATCGTCGTCGAACACGAAAACCTGTTGACAGGGGAAAATCTGGAGAGATTGCGTGATCTGACGCTGGAACTCGATTTTATCGAGGCCAATCGCGGTATCATCTCTGTCTTTTCGGGGCGTCAGCCCCCTGGAAAGGCTGATGTTCCGCCGCCCCTGATTCCGGCGGATATTCCGGAAGGGAAAAAATTCGAGGCTTTGAAAAAGCGTATTCTTGCCGATAAAATCGTCGGTGGAAAGCTGATCTCGAAAGATGGCACGCTGGCGCTCATCGTCATGGCACTTGATCGGAAGATGGTGGAAAAGCAGGGGTTGAAAAAAATTGTTGCTGAAATCAGGCAAACCGTCGATGAACAGCTCGGGGGAGCAGATCTGAGGGTGCGATTGTCCGGCCCGCCGGTCATGCAACTGGAAATTCGTAACGCGGTTCTGACCGACCGGATCATCTATAACGGCACAGGTTTCTTTCTCGGAACGCTTGTCTGTCTGTTTTTCTTTCGCTCCCTTTCACTCACACTTGTGACAATCGCGGCGCCCGCCATTGCCATATTGTGGTCTCTCGGGGTTCTTGGCCTGACGGGTGTGCGGCTCAATCTGTTTCTCAATGTCATTACGCCGCTGATCATGGTCATTGCCTATAGCGATGCAACGCACATGGTGTTTGTCATTCGCCGCTGTTTGCGACGTGGAAAAAATCGTTATGATGCTGTGAAACAGGCCCTCTGCGAAGTCGGACCGGCCTGCGTGCTGACATCACTGACTACGGCCCTCGCCCTTTCATCCCTGATTTTTGCAGGATCGGCGCTGATTCGGACCTTTGGCATCGTGGCCGCCATTTCGACAATCATCTCATTTCTTGCCGTGATTATTGTTGTCCCGGTCCTTGGCGTCCTGATCTTGCGCAATGAAAACAGATTTGTGACCGCGCCTGCGGCAAGGTCCGCTTTTTACAGCCTTCTTTCGGGGTTCTCGCAACGGATCGCCGTCAGCGTGCGACGTCATGCGACAGGCTATGCGCTGGCCGGATATATCGCGACCATTTTTCTGGGGGGAGCCTACCTCTCCCTTGAACCGCGCTATCGTCTGGCGGATCAGGTACCTGATCGCGAAGAAGCTGTTCTTGCATCCGATCGGATTGATGCCAAGCTCACAGGGGCCAATCCGGTCCATATTATGATTGAACTGGGCAAAAACCAGCGTCTGTACAGTCGTGATACGCTGGGGATTATTGCCGAAGCCCAGAAAATCATGGAGAATGCCAAAGAACTGGGCAATGTCTGGTCGCTTGAGGTGTTGCGACGCTGGCTGATTGAAAAAGGTGAGGTTGATACCAAAACCCTGAAGAAATATGTGGATATTTTACCGGTAACCCTGACAAGTCGCTTTATATCGAAAGACCGGAAAACAGTTCTGGTGACGGGACGCATGCGTGATCTCAATGCCTCTAAACTGTTGCCGGTGGTCAGAAAAATCGAAAAAAAACTGCGATTGCTGCGCATCGCCTATCCGGATTATCAGCTATCGGTTACGGGACTGCCTGCCATAGCAGCGCGTAACAGCCGGCAGATGATTGGCGAACTGGGCTTTGGCCTGATGTCAACCATTTCAGTTGTCGTGGCGCTGATTGCCGTGGTGTTTCGCTCGTTCTATGCGGCTCTGGCCAGTATCATTCCCAATCTTTTTCCCATATTTGCAGCCGGTGGTGTGCTCTGGCTGAGCGGTTACGGTTTGCAGTTTTCATCGGCGGTGGCCCTTACGGTGGCCTTTGGCCTTGCGGTCAATGATACCATCCATTTTCTGCACCGGCTGCACCTCGAACGAAGAGAAGGTCATGCCGATTCCGTTACCCGTACGGTAAAACTGATGGGGCCGATCCTGATGCTGACCACTATTGTGCTGGTTCTGGGGCTGGCTGTGACGGCCTTTTCCGGCCTTCCCAGCTTGCGCATGTTTGGCTGGCTGTCGGCTGTCACCCTGTTTGCGGCGCTTGTCGGTGATCTTGTTCTGCTGCCTGCTTTCTATAATCTGGAGCGACGTATCACAGGCCGGGGTGATGAGTAATACCAAACAACATAAAGCTTGACCTGTTTCACCGGAGCGATTTTTGTCTGCTGTGATGGAGTGCGAGGCGACATGGTACGGGTACCATTAGCCGAGCAATTCGTGGCAGCAGGCAAAAAAATCGCTCCGGTGAAACAGGTCAAGCTTTATGTTGTTTGGTATAAGGGCGTGAAAATGGCGCGAACGCTATCGGGAGTGAGCGGATCTGTTGTGAGAAAAATTCCGGGAAACGGGTTTATCTCTTTCCAAAAGGCTACAGGTGCATTACATCATCCGTTATGCCCAAAAGAACAGACATAAAAACCATCCTGATTATCGGGGCCGGTCCGATTGTTATCGGCCAGGCCTGTGAATTCGACTATTCCGGGACCCAGGCCTGTCAGGCCCTGAAAGAGGACGGCTATCGCGTCGTTCTGGTCAATTCCAATCCGGCCACCATCATGACAGACCCGCAACTGGCCGATGCCACCTATGTTGAACCGGTAACTCCGGAAATTGTCGCCAGGGTGATCGAAAAAGAGCGCCCCGATGCCCTGTTGCCGACAATGGGAGGACAGACAGCACTCAACACGGCCCTTTCACTTGAACGGGACGGGGTGTTGCAAAAATACGGTGTTGAGCTGATCGGTGCGCGGGCCGATGTTATCGACAAGGCAGAAGACCGGGAGCTGTTTCGTCAGGCCATGAGCAAAATCGGTCTTGAAACCCCGCGCTCGCGTCTTGCCCACAATATAACCGAAGCGCTGGAGGCGCTGGATTATGTGGGACTGCCTGCCATCATTCGGCCGTCCTTCACCCTCGGGGGAACCGGCGGCGGTGTGGCCTATAATCGCGAGGAATATCTCGAAATCATCGAAAGCGGTATTGACGCCTCTCCCACCAGCGAGGTGCTGGTCGAGGAAAGCATCATTGGCTGGAAAGAATACGAGATGGAGGTGGTGCGCGACAGGGACGATAATTGCATCATTATCTGTTCCATCGAGAATGTTGACCCGATGGGGGTTCATACCGGCGACAGCATCACGGTTGCCCCGGCTCTGACGCTGACCGACCGGGAATATCAGATCATGCGCAATGCATCCATTGCGGTTTTGCGTGAAATCGGCGTGGAAACAGGCGGATCGAATGTGCAGTTTGCCGTCAATCCCGCTGACGGCCGCCTTATTGTTATTGAAATGAATCCGCGTGTCTCGCGCTCATCGGCTCTTGCTTCAAAAGCGACCGGTTTTCCCATCGCGAGGGTGGCGACAAAACTGGCTATCGGCTATACGCTGGATGAGTTGAAAAACGAAATAACCGGCGGCGCGACACCGGCCAGTTTCGAGCCGACGATCGACTATGTTGTGACCAAGATTCCCCGCTTTGCCTTTGAAAAATTTCCGGGAACAGAACCGCTTTTGACAACGGCCATGAAATCGGTGGGCGAGGTCATGGCCATTGGTCGAACCTTTACCGAGAGCCTGCAAAAAGCCCTGCGGTCGCTGGAGACCGGACTGGACGGGCTGGACGAGGTCGTCTTTGAAGGGCTCGGGCAGGGGGATGACAAGAATGTCATTCGCTCCATCCTTTCTGTTGCCTCGCCCGATCGCCTGCTGAAAGTAGCGCAGGCCTTGCGCCACGGGGTCAGTCACGAGCGCATTTATGACCTGTGCCGTATCGATCACTGGTTCATCGAGCGGTTGCAGGAAGTGGTGGATCTGGAAAATCGCATCAGGGCGCACGGATTGCCGGAAAGTCCGGAACTGTTTCGTCGCCTGAAAAGTGCCGGTTTCTCCGACAAACGCCTTGCCGAACTTGCCGGGATGTCGGATCGCGATGTCCGGGCCCGCCGTCACGGCCTTGGCCTGCGGCCGGTTTTCAGGCGTATTGACAGTTGTGCCGCCGAATTTGCGTCGCCAACGGCCTATATGTATTCGACCTATGAACGCCCTCTCTCCGGTGAGCCGGTTTGCGAGGCGCGACCGGAAGAGCGGGACAAGGTGATTATACTTGGCGGGGGACCCAATCGCATCGGTCAGGGCATCGAGTTTGACTATTGTTGTTGTCATGCGGCCTATGCCCTGAAAGAAATCGGCTATGAAACCATTATGGTCAACTGCAATCCCGAAACGGTTTCAACGGATTATGATACTTCGGACCGCCTCTATTTCGAGCCGCTGACCGAAGAGGATGTGCTGGAGATTGTTCATACGGAAATGCAGAACGGCTGCCTGAAAGGCGTTGTCGTTCAGTTGGGCGGACAGACGCCGCTGAAACTGGCCCGGGCGCTTGAAGAGGAAAATATTCCCATACTGGGGACGGATCCCGATGCCATTGATCTTGCCGAAGACCGCGACCGCTTCAAGGAGCTTGTGGAACGACTCGGTCTCAGACAACCGAAAAACGGCATTGCCCATTCCGAGGACGAAGCGCGGGAGATTGCAGCAACAGTCGGTTTCCCTGTCGTTATCCGTCCTTCCTATGTGCTGGGCGGGCGGGCGATGGAAATCGTTCACGACCAGTCACAGCTTGACCGCTATATTGCCGAAGCCGTTGATGTCTCGGGGGACAGTCCGGTTCTCATCGACAGTTTTCTGCGCGATGCCATCGAGGTTGATGTTGATGCCATTTGTGATGACGATACGGTCTATATATGCGGTATCATGCAGCATATTGAGGAAGCCGGTATCCATTCGGGGGACAGTGCATGCTCTCTGCCACCCTATTCGCTGTCAGGGGAAATTCAGGCTGCATTGCGTGAACAGACTGCTGCTCTGGCGCGAGCCCTGCATGTGAAGGGGCTGATGAATGTGCAGTTCGCGATCAGGGACGGGGAGATTTACCTCATCGAGGTCAATCCGCGGGCCAGCCGGACCGTTCCGTTTGTTGCCAAGGTTACAGGCCTGCCCCTTGCGGGGATTGCAACAAAAGTCATGGCAGGCCGCCCTCTGGCCGGTTTTGAACTGAAAATGCCCGAACTTCATCATATTGCCGTCAAGGAAGCCGTATTTCCCTTCAATCGCTTTCCCGGTGTCGACCCGGTTCTGGGGCCGGAAATGCGTTCAACCGGCGAGGTTATGGGCATTGATCGCGATTTTGCCATCGCTTTTGCCAAGAGTCAGCTTGGTGCTGGAAGCGCGTTACCGCCCGGGGGCACCGTTTTCATATCTGTCAGGGATGTCGACAAGGAACGGGTTCTGGCGGCCGCCGGTGATTTGCGAAAAATGGGATTTGATATCCTTGCAACAGGTGGCACGCAGCGCTATTTGATGGATCATGATATTGATTGTGAACGCGTTCTGAAAGTCCATGAAGGACGTCCGAATATCGTTGATGCAATCAAGAATGGCGAGATCGATATTGTTATAAATACCACAGAAGGGGCCAAGTCCCACTCGGACAGTGCCTCCATACGGCAAACAGCCTTGCTTCATCATGTTCCCTATTATACAACGATTGCCGGGGTGGATGCTGTGACCAGGGCGATAAGAGCCCTGAAAGACGAGCGACTGGACGTCGTTCCCATTCAGAACTATAATGATTCCCCCGCAGCTGAATTTTCTGCGTCGTTTTGACTGACGGGCAGAAATTGTCAGCGATTCCGTATTAACCACAATTGAGTCGGAAAAGAGAGGTGAGAGTTCTCACCTTTGGAGAGAAGATATTATGTCGACAGAAAAAATACCAATGACACCTGAAGGTCACGCTGCACTGGTGAAAGAGGCAAAGTATCTCAAAACGGTCGAACGCCCGCGAATTATCAAGGCTATCGCGGAAGCTCGCGCGCATGGTGACCTCTCCGAAAATGCGGAATACCACGCAGCCAAGGAGCAGCAGGGCCTGACCGAGGCGCGGGTGATAGAGCTTGAAAACAGCCTGTCGCGGGCTCAGGTTATTGATATTTCCAAAATGGAAGGCGACAGGATCAAGTTCGGTGCCACCGTTACGGTTGTCGATGAAGATACAGACGAGGAAATCAAATATCAGCTCGTTGGTGATTTCGAATCCGATGCCAGCAAGGGCAAGATTTCCATCAGTTCGCCCGTCGCCCGAGCGCTCATGGGCAAGTCTGTCGGTGACTCGGCGGAAGTGGCAACGCCAGGGGGCGGGCGCTTTTTTGAAGTGCTGAAAATCGAATATATCTAAGAGTCCGATTCAAAACTCCTCACTGATTTTATTGGTCTTTTCCAGCCCATTATCTGCGCAAACCGGCTTGAAAGGGACGCCAGCCCCGTTCGGCGCCGGTTTGCGTAATTCTGGACAGGAAAAAACTCAATAAAATCAAGCAATGAGTTTTAAACTGGCCTCTAAAGGTTATAAGTTCGGCTCGGTGATTGCTGTTTTCCGCAAAAAAGGCACAGGAATTTTTTCCTGTGCCTTTTTCTCTTTGTGCAATTCCGGACGGGTCTTACCCGAGAAAACCGTCATATTTCTTTTTGAAGCGCGACAGACGCCCGCCACGGTCGGTCAGATGTTGTCCGCCACCGGTCCAGGCGGGGTGAGATTTGGAATCGATATCAAGCTTCAGCTTGTCGCCTTCCTTGCCCCAGGTGGAATAGGTCTCGAAAGTGCTGCCATCGGTCATGACAACAGTAATCTTGTGATATTGGGGGTGCAGATCTTTTTTCATTTTGCCTTCATCCTGCGAAAATCCGGCAATGTCGGGTTTCAATACCCGGGTACTGACAGTTGCCTGGATGCTGGTGATTGTTTGTCAAGGGCTCTCTATATCCTATCTGCCGGTGGCAGACAAGGTTCAAATGAGCGTTTTGCCTCTGTGATAAGGGCAACAGGGTGAGAAGCACAGCCGAAATCCGTTTATGTGTTTATGAGCTGGTATCCGGACCAACGATAATTCCGGGCAGGTATCGGCCGCCCTGACCAAGCATTTTGCGGTTAATGACCACGATGCCTTCATCCGTGACATGAAATCCGGCCTTTCGGTCGGCGTCGTGATCGACACCGATACACATGCCATCGGCGATATTGCACTGGTTATCGAGGAGGACATGACGCAGTGTTACATTTTTGCCAATGGTGCAGCCGGGCAGGGCCAGTACGCCGTCCAGTTCACTATTGGTATCAACCTTGCAGTTCGAATATAAAATGGACGTATCCAGCCTTGATTCCCTGATCACACAACCACCGCTGACCATTGAATTTTCCACATGGCAGATCGTGCCGCAACCGGTGAAGCTGGCCGGGGGCAATTGCGGCTGATAGGTAATGACCGGCCAGTTTCTGTCATAGATGTCAATGGGCGGTTTCTTTGACAAAAGTTCCATATTGGCCTGATAATAGGCATCCAGCGTTCCCACATCGCGCCAGTAGGTTGTTTCGCCGCCAGCCGGGTTGCTGAACCTGTAGGCCTGCAAGTGGTCGCCCTTGTGCAAGCCGCCGGGAATAATATCCTTGCCAAAGTCGTGGGAAGTATTGTCGGTACTGGCATCCTTTGTCAGACAATCGCGCAGATAGTCACGGGAAAAGACGTAGATCCCCATGCTGACGAGGGATTTCTCCGGCTGTCCGGGGATGGCTTCTGGATCGTCGGGTTTCTCGACAAAATCAATAATCCTGTCGGTACTGTCCACCTGCATGACGCCAAATCCTCTTGCCTCGCGGCGCGAGACAATATTGCAGGCGATGGTTATGTCTGCCTTGTTCTCCACATGCGCGGCCAGCATTTCACCGAAATCCATATGATAGATATGATCTCCGGCGAGGATCAGCACATATTCCGGGTCGTGACTGTCGATGATATCGAGGGACTGATAGACAGCATCCGCGGTGCCCTGATACCACTGGTTTTCATCATGCCATTGCTGGGCGGGGACGATTTCCAGGAATTCACCGAACTCGGAATTGAAATTGCTCCAGCCCTGGGTGACATGCTGGAGAAGGGAATGGGATTTGTATTGCGTGAGTACCCCGATACGTCTCAATCCGGAGTTGATGCAGTTGGACAGGGGGAAGTCGATGATGCGGTACTTGCCGCCAAAGGGCACGGCGGGCTTGGCCCGCCACTTGGTCAGCCCCTTCAGTCTCGACCCCTGGCCGCCGGCGAGAATCAGCACCAGGGTGTTGCGCGTGACCTCGGTGGCGTTCTTGGTCTGGGTGTAATACTGGTAGAGTTTGGCTTGTGCCTTT
>JALXEI010000078.1:0-13755 GCA_027069645.1 Hyphomicrobiales bacterium | reverse complement strand
AGAAGGTAATGGGATTTGTATTGCTTGAGCAATAAGATACGCCGGATATTGGAGTTGATGCAGTTGGAAAGTGTGAAATCTATAATGCGAAACTTGCCGCCGAAGGGCACGGCCGGCTTGGTGCGCCAGTCGGTCAGCGGACCAAGGCGGCTGCCTCTGCCTCCGGCGAGCACAAGGGCGAGTGTGTTGGGGGTGAGACGACTGACAAAACGGGCTTCTTTTACAGTCGTCGGTTGTTCCTGCTCCCTGTTTTCGGACATCTTTTCGGCCTGCTTTGTCTGTGTTGCTCCCGGTGAAGTCGGGAGAGGGTTGCACGGCGTAACGAGGTTTTTCCGAGGATCTACCAGATTTTTTCCGGTCTCCATATGAGATATATCATGGAGCACGGGAATCAATGCACTTTAATTTGTTTGCGATTGTGATGGAATCGGTCGAGATGCGACAGTCACAGGCGAGGATTTCCACACCTTTTTGTTGCGCGTCATGAAACGCCCTGGCATAGACCGGATCCTTGTCGGCAGCGATGGCAAATTGTTCCGCATCATCTCGCTGTACAACATAAAGCATCACGGCCCGATGTCCCTGCGAAACCATTGTGGCGAGTTCGGCAAGGTGTTTTGCGCCTCTTGTGGTGACCGAATCGGGAAACTCGGCTCGTCCCCTGGTTCGCAACAGGTGAACATTCTTGACCTCCACATAGCAGTCTCGCCGGCCATCGCCTGACAGCAACAGGTCAATGCGACTGTTTTCGCCATAGCGGACTTCGCGTTTGATTTGTTCATAGCCTGCAAGCTCGGGGATTTTGTCGGCTTCAATGGCTTCTTTCGCCAGCCTGTTGGGCAGCATGGTGTTGATGCCGACCATCACTGCTTTGCCAAAACACTCGATTTGTGCCAGTTCCCAGCTGTGAGACAGCTTGCGTTTGGGATTGTCGCTTTTTGACAGCCAGACTTTTATGCCCGGATCCTTGAGGCCCTCCATAGCGCCGGGATTGGCGCAATGAACGGTCAGTTCCTCGCCATTTTCAAGCAGGACATCGGCCAGAAAGCGCTTGTAGCGTTTGATCAGTGTGGCCGGGATGAGCGGTGCGGGAAAATTCATTGCCGGCGCATCCATGCTTTCAGACGCTTTACAGCTTCCTGCATATCGGCATGGGAGCGGGCATAGGAAAAGCGCAGGAAATGATGCCCGTATTCGGCATCAAAATCATTGCCCGGCGTCAGGGCCACACCGGTTTCTTCAAGGAGCTGACGGGTAAATTTCCGGCTGTCATCGGTGAAACGGCTGACATCGGCATAAAGATAAAAAGCACCATCGGCGGGAAGGATTTTGTCAAAGCCGATTTCGGGCAGTTCGCGCAGGAGAAAATTGCGGTTTTGCTCATAGGCACGCCGATAGCCTTCCAGTTCGTCCATGCAGTCAAAGGCGCTGACAGCGGCGAGCTGCGACAGGGTGGGGGCGTTGATATAGAGGTTTTGCTGCAAGCGCTCAACAGGGCGCACCAGCTTTTCGGGTACCACCATCCAGCCAATGCGCCAGCCGGTCATGGAGAAATATTTGGAAAAGCTGTTGATGACAATGACATTTTTGCCAAACGCCAGGGCGCTTTCGGGGTGCCGCTGATAGCTTAAACCGTGATAGATTTCATCGCAGATCAACGGGATACCACTGTGATCGCAAAAACCTGCCAGCGCCTGCAGACGGTGATCTTCCATGATCACGCCGGTCGGATTGTTGGGGGAGGCCACCAGCACACCGCTGATCTCGTGCCCCTGTCGCTCCAGACCATCAAGATGGTCAACATCAAGGCACCAGCGCGTCCGGTTGTCTGTCCGAACCATCAGAGGGTGAATGTCAAGTGCACGCAGTATATGCGGGTAGCAGGGATAACCCGGCACAGGCAGCGCCACCTTGTCTCCCTTGTCGAACAGGGCGAGGAAGGCCAGCACAAAACCTGCCGACGAGCCGGTCGTGACAATAATACGCCTGTCGGGCACATCAAGCCCGTAGCGCTGTTGATAATGCGCGGAGATGCGGGCGCGCAGGACGGGCAACCCCGTGGCTTCTGTATAGCCCAGACGATCTTCATCAAGGGCCCTGTGGGCCGCATCAATCACTTTTTGCGGGGCCCGGGTTGCGGGCTGGCCCACTTCCATGTGGATAATGTTTTCGCCGGAAGCCTCTTTTTCGTTGGCCCTCGCCATGACATCCATAACAATGAAGGGAGAAATATCGGCCCGCCTGGCGATTTTGGGACTGTTCATCTTTTTCCCCCTTTGGTGCAGGATCGGGCAGGGATAACAGCACAATGATGTGTTTTACAAGAAAAATTGTCTTGATATGGCCCAATTGGAAAGGTTTTATCAGGGACATTGAAACCGGGTCATGCTTCGGTGTTGCCAGATGACCGGATCGCAGGGAGGAGGGATTTGCTGGAAATATGATGTTTATTCATGCCGCACCGAAGTTCAACAGACGCCTGAGTTTGCTTCTGGCGGCTCTGATGGTGCTGATGTCAGTCGCCTCCGGGGCTGCAACGGCAAGCGGGCTGATCCGCGATGCGGAAACCGAAAAGCTCATTCGCGACTATGCACGGCCTGTCTTCAGGGTGGCCGGCATTTCCGGACAGAATGTCAAAATTCATCTGATCGCCAATGGCAGCTTCAACGCCTTTGTGATTGACGGACAAAACATGTTCATCCACACCGGGGCGATCGTCAATTCGAAGACCCCCAATCAGTTGATTGGCGTTATCGCCCATGAGACCGGCCATATTACCGGTGGCCATCTGGCCAGTTTGCGTTCACAGTTGAAGCGCATGCAGTCCGCCAGCCTGATGTTGCAGGTTCTCAGTATAGCTGCGATGATCGGCGGAGCGGCTTCGGGAAGCAATATCGGTCAGGCCGGTGGTGCGGCCCTGCAAAGCGGCAATTTCATGTTGCAAAAGCAGCTTCTTGCCGACCGGCGCATCAAGGAAAGCTCGGCTGACCGCGCTGCCGTGACCTTTTTGAACAAGACGCATCAGTCGGCCAGGGGCATGTTGTCGACTTTCGAATTTTTTATGGATCAGAACCGGGGCGCACTGCAACAGGTCAACCCCTATCTGCAAAGTCATCCGCTGGCCCCGCAGCGCATAGAACAATTGCGTGATCTTGCTCATCGTTCACGCTGGTTTAACAGACGCGATCCGGCCCCCTTGCGGTTTCGTCATGATATGGTCAAGGCCAAACTGATCGGTTTTCTGGAAAAGCCACGCACGGTTTTCAATATGTATCCGCGCAGCAACAAAACACTGCCAGCTCGCTATGCCCGCGCCATCGCATGGAATCGAAAGGCCGGTTTGAAAGCTTTTCTGCCGCGTATCAACAGGCTGATCCGTGAATTGCCGGACAATCCTTTTCTACTGGAATTGAAGGGTCAGTTTCTGTTTGAGGGAGGGCGGACCAGCGATGCCGTCAGACCATTGCGCAAGGCCGTTGGCATTGCCCCGCGCGAGCCGTTGATTCGCGTGATGCTGGCGCAGGCCCTGCTGGCCAGCGGTGATGATCTTTTTGTTGACGAGGCCATTCGGCATTTGCGCAAGGCGTTGGGAAAAGAAAAAAACAACGCACAGGCCTATCGGCAACTGGCGGCGGCCTATGCGCGCAAGCATAAAATATCAAGCGCCGAACTTGCATCCGCGCAGGCCTATTTTTATGAAGGACAACTGGATCTTGCCAAACAGCAGGCCCGACGTGCGAAAAAGAAATTCAGAAATGGCAGTGCGAAATGGCTGATTGCAGATGACATCCTGAAGTTTCAAAAGCCAAAGCGATAATTCCGGGGCAGGCGTGTGTGCCGGCTTCCTTCGGAAGGGATCAAATCAGGGGGGTGAATGTTCGGCATTTTGCCTTTATATAAAGACATCTGGCCTTTTGAGCCAACAGATTATAAAAGAGAGACTATTTTCAAACGCGCAGCGGAATTCGTCTCCATTGCCGACGGAAACAGGACAGAAATGAGGAGTTATTCAATGGGTACGAAAAAAATCACAGGGATTTTGATGGTCGGCCTGGCAAGTCTGTTTCTTGCCTCCTGTGGTGATGATGATAGCGCCAAAATGACCGGAAACAGCGCCGCGCCTGAACAGATGAACAAAGTCGCCGCCGCAGTGGCAGATAAAATGGCCGGAAAAGCGACTTTCTCACCGGAGCAGGAAAAGGCAATTGGCGAGATTGTCCGCAAGACATTGCTGGCGAGACCCGAAATATTGCAAGAAGCCTTTGCGGCTCTGGAAGCACGCGACAAGGCCGAGCAGGAAAAGCGCAAGCTGTCAGCCCTTTCGGAAAGTGCCGATACCCTGTTTCGCTCCAAACTGTCGCCTGTCAGCGGCAACCCGAAGGGAGATGTCACGATCGTCGAGTTTTTTGACTATAACTGTCCCTATTGCCGCAAGGCCTTCAAGGGACTGGAAGAGGTTATCAGGGATGACAGCAAGCTGCGGGTTGTTTTCAAGGAATATCCAATCTTTGGCGGCGCTTCGCTGACGGCAGCCAAAGCAGCGCTGGCGGCCGAAAAGCAGGGGAAATATTTTCAGTTTCACAAAGCCCTTCTGGAAAATGACGGCCGGATAACGGATGCTGTTGTTTATCGCAAGGCCAGGGAAATCGGCCTCGATGTTGCCCGTTTGAAAAAGGACATGAGAGGGGCCGATATAGCGAAATCAATTGCCGAAACAAGAAATCTTGCCGATCGTCTTGGTGTTCGTGGCACACCGGCTTTCTTTGTTGGTGACAAAATGATTCCCGGCGCGCCCCGCGATCTTGTTTCCATTATGAAAAAACATGCGGCGGATATCCGTAAAAACGGTTGCAAGGTCTGTTAGCTTCCCCGGCCCTGGAAAAGAGGGGGCCGGTTTTTACAATAACAGGGTGAAAGATGATATCCGGAACAGCAAAAATGGCCACCAGTCTGGGCGCGGCAGCACTGTTGGTAGTGATCGTCAGCATGCTTCCCCGGCCTGGCCGGGCTGAAAAGATTCAGAATAATGTCGCTGTTTTTGCGGCCCTTGACAAGGTTTCGGCGCGGATTTCGCGTCTGGAGGTGCCGCTTAATACAACTGTTGAATTCGGCGCTCTGCTGATTACGCCCCGCGCCTGTTATACCCGCCCGCCGACAGAGCCGCCCCGCACAAGTGCATTTATCGAGGTGGACGAGGTCAAACTGAATGATACGAAAAGAAGAATTTTTACCGGCTGGATGTTTGCCGAAAGTCCCGGGATTCATGCCGTTGAGCATCCGGTATTTGATGTCTGGTTGACGAGTTGCAAGACCTTGTAGGTCGGTAGAATCAGAGGCTCTTTCAGGAAATCGGCAGACTTTGCGAGCGCATTTTGCAGCATTTGGCGGTAGTCGCTCTGGTCGATTTCAATGCCGCCCATACTGCGCAGATGATCGGTGAGGAATTGCGTGTCCAGCAGGGAAAAACCGCCATGATTGAGGCGTGCAACGAGATGGGCAAGGGCGACCTTGCTGGCATCTCTTTGATATGAAAACATGCTTTCACCAAAGAAAGCGCCACCGATATGAACGCCATAAAGACCGCCAGCCAGCCGGTTGTTCTCCCAGACTTCCACCGTGTGGCACTTGCCCTGTTCAAACAATTCTCTATACAGATCGCGGATCGGCTTGTTGATCCATGTGCTGATGCGCCCCGCCCGAGGCGAGGCACAGCCCGCAATGACGGCATCAAAATCGCTGTTGATACGGACTTCAAATTTTTCTTTCCGGATGAGACGACGCAGACTTCGCGAGAGGTGGAAACCGTCAAGGGGAATGATGCCGCGATCTGTGGGCTCAATCCAGTACAACCTGTCATCATCGGCATCTTCTCCCATGGGAAAAGAGCCGTTTTTATAGGCATCAAGGATGATATCGGTTGTCAGCTCGCTGACTTCGGCACAGGTATAAATTTGATACTCCCGATCCGGCAATTCGTCCCTCATGGACATTGAATATAATCTGCCCCGCGACAGGGTGGGAAATGCGGGTCAGGGTTTTTCCAGATATTTTTCCAGCCAGTGAATATCATACAGCCCGTTGACAATATCCTGCTCGTTAATAAGCGCTGAAAACAGCGGAATGGTTGTCTCGATGCCGTCAATAACAAATTCACCGAGTGAACGTTTGAGCCGCATCATGCATTCATTGCGGTTTTTTCCATGCACAATGAGCTTGCCAATCAGACTATCATAATAGGCAGGAATAGTATATCCGGCATAGACCCCCGAATCAACGCGTACGCCAAGGCCGCCAGGAGGATGAAAATAGGAGATTGTACCCGGTGAGGGCATGAAGGTGGAGGGGTTTTCGGCGTTGATTCGGCATTCAATGGCATGACCGCTCAAGCGAATATCTTCCTGACGGATGCTCAAGGGGGCACCCGAGGCAATGCGGATCTGCTCAATGACAATATCAAGTCCGGTGATCATTTCGGTAACAGGGTGCTCAACCTGTAACCGGGTATTCATCTCGATGAAATAGAATTCGCCGTTTTCGTAAAGAAATTCGATTGTGCCAACACCGCTATAGCCGAGTTTCGCGGTGGCATTGGCAACGATTTGACCTATTTCCTCGCGTTGCTCGTTGTTAAGGGCAGGAGAGGGGGCTTCTTCCCAGACCTTCTGGTGACGACGTTGCAACGAGCAGTCGCGTTCGCCAAGATGAACAGCGTTTCCCTGACCGTCACCGATTACCTGGACCTCGATATGGCGCGGGCGTCCGAGATATTTTTCCAGATACATGGTGTCGTCACCAAAGGCGGCCTTGGATTCGGCTTTCGCCGTCGACAGGGCAATGGACAGATGTTCCTCGTCAGTGGCGACCTTCATGCCACGGCCACCGCCCCCCGCGGCGGCCTTGATAAGCACCGGATAGCCGATTTCGGCGGCGATCTTTTTGGCCTGTTCTTCCGATGTGACGCCCCCCGGAGAGCCCGGCACGACCGGAATACCCAGCCTTTTGGCGGTGGCCTTGGCGGCGATCTTGTCGCCCATCAACCGGATATGTTCGGCACTGGGGCCGATGAAGGTGATGCCGTGTTCATCCAGAATATCGGCGAAACGGGCATTTTCAGACAAAAAGCCGTAGCCGGGATGGAGGGCATCGGCACCCGAAATTTCACAGGCGGCCAGCAATGAGGGAATATTGAGATAGCTTTCGGTGGCCGAGGGCGGACCGATACAAACGGTTTCATCGGCCAGTTTGACGTGCATGGCATCGGCGTCAGCTGTGGAATGAACGGCCACTGTGGCGATGCCCAGTTCCTTGCAGGCGCGCTGGATGCGAAGAGCGATTTCACCGCGATTGGCAATCAGTACCTTGTCAAACATCGGGTTTCCCTGGCTTATGCTCCTGATAAGGACGCAACATCTTGTAGAGCAGAATTATTCAATGATCAAAAGCGGTTCGCCAAATTCGACGGGTTGCTGGTCTTCAACAAGAATGGCGGTGACCTTGCCGCTACGCGGCGCGGCGATATGGTTCATGGTTTTCATGGCTTCGACGATCATCAGGGTCTGGCCCTCGCTGACCTGCTGTCCCACTTTGACAAACGGGTCTGCGCCAGGTTCCGGCGACAGATAGGCCGTTCCGACCATTGGTGACGGTACAGCCCCTGGAGGTGCTGTCTCTTCTCCCGGTCTGGCGCCGCCCGTTGCGGCGGGGGCGGGTTGAACTGCCGGAGCTGGCGTTGCGGCCGCTGCCGGGACCGGTGTGGCTTGTGCCGGCATTGCCGGAAATGAATTTCGTGCGACACGAATACGCAAATCGGGTTGTTCTATTTCAATTTCCGTGAGGCCGGTTTCGCCCAGCAGATCAGCCAGTTCCCGGATGAGCTCGCGGTCAAGGCCCTTGCCCGTTCTGGATGTACTGTTTTTTGCCATCTGGTGCTTCGTGCTCCTGTTCGTTCATCCTGCGGGCCATAGCCGCCCGGTCTCAGGAAGAATGCTCACTATAGGCCATCAGGGCCAGTTCGTAACTTTTAACGCCAAACCCGCTGATTATTCCGATCGAGGCACCGGAGATGAAGGAATGGTGACGATAGTCCTCGCGTTTGAATATATTCGAAAGGTGGACCTCGATACAATCGGATTCCACGGCTTTCAGGGCGTCATAAATGGCGATTGATGTATGGGTATATGCTCCGGCATTGAGGATAATGGGGGCTTTTTTTGCGCCGGCCTCGTGGATCCAGTCAATCAGCTCTCCCTCATGGTTGCTTTGACGAAACTCAATGGTGCAACCAAGGCCTTTGGCCAGGTTGTTCAGACGGTTTTCGAGGTCTTCAAGTTTTATGACGCCATAGACAGATGGTTCTCTCGTACCCAGCAGGTTCAGATTGGGGCCGTTGAGGACATAAATCAGCTTGCTCATGAGAATTGGGACCAGTTCTGCCGGTTCGGGAAATCGGGACCATCAGGATCATTTCAAATGCGAAATGATCGAAAATGCCGCTGTTGTTTCTAGCAGTATTTCAATTGTGACGCAAAGACTTGTGGAATATTATATGAATGATCCCGATATTACGCCCGTTTTGCACGGAGCTTTTCACAAAGAGCCGTCGACAAACCCTGTCGTGGTTTGCAACTTCTGTCTATTCAGGGTGCCAGGGTTCATAGTCGCGTGACGGGCCGGAGGCGGCTGATCCCGACAAAAGCGATCCGGCCGGATGATAGGCTCTGGTGGTCCCTGTATAGTTGGGCATATGTCGCTTTTGCCAGTGCCGGGGCCGGTAATTTTCCTTGTTGGGCGGAACGTCAACCGTATAGTGCAGCCAGCCATGCCAGTCTGCCGGTACGCTTGAAGCTTCAGCAAGACCGTTATAAATCACCCAGCGGCGGGGTATTCCCAGCGGACCGACACCTTTTCGCTGTATGTAATAGCGGTTGCCAAATTCATCCTCGCCGACCAGTCGGCCCCTGCGCCGGGTGAAAAGTCTGGTTCCCCAGGTATTGCCGTTCCACCAGGTGAAAATTTCGTTGAACAAGCCCATCTTGCAGATCCCTGAACGAATAATCAGTTTGTTTGCCGGACCGCAGACCGGCCCCGCAGAATGACTTGCGCGACTATGACAGTATTGCTCTTTTGTGTCCAGTACGGGGGCAGATTAAAAAAACATCCGTGTTTCGAGGTAAAGGGGACCGGTGACATTATTCGTCGAGAGATGCCTGGGGATGATGTGATTGGATTCTTTCTCAAAAAGTGCTAGCTTTGCCTCCTGTTACGGCCTGTAACAAAATTACCTGATCAAATGCGAGGAATTGATGTGGCCGCCAAAGCCTTGAAAACTGCTGGAAAAACAACAGCAAAAAGTGAACGAAAGCGTCGGCCCATCGGCCCTCTCAAATCACTAAAGCCCTATCTGATGCGCCATCGTAATATGGTCATCGGGGCGCTCTCTGCGCTGGTCATCGCCGCTCTTGCCACCCTGGCCGTGCCGATCGGGGTGCGCCGCATGATTGATGTGGGGTTTTCAAACAGCCATTCAGGAACGGTAAACAGCTATTTTCTGGCCATGTTCGGTGTGGGCCTGATCCTGGCACTGGCCAGTGCGGCGCGGTTTTATTTTGTCAGTTGGCTGGGGGAGCGCATCGTTGCCGATTTGCGTTCCGATGTATTCGCCCGTCTGGCCACCGTCAGCCCGGCCTTTTACGACCGGACCCATTCGGGTGAACTGATGTCACGCCTGACCGCCGACACGACGCAGATCAAGAGCGCTATTGGCACTTCGGCATCCCAGGCCCTGCGTAATTTCATCATGACGGTGGGGGCCATCATTATGATGTTTGTCACCAGCCCGAAACTTGCCGGGCTGATCATTCTGGCCATTCCGCTGATTGTTGTGCCGCTGGTGGGGCTCGGGCGCTCGGTGCGCAAACTGTCGCGCGATGCCCAGGACACGCTGGCCGTTTCCTCTTCGCTGGCGGCCGAAAATCTGTCTTCCATCCGCACCTTGCAGGCCAGCAATTTCGAAAAGCCGATGATCCGGCGTTTCACCGATGCAGTCGAGAAGAGTTTTGATGCGGCGCGGGTGCGCATGAAGGCACGGGCCGGCCTCACCGCCTTTGCGATTTTTCTGGTGTTCGCCAGTATTATCGGCATTTTGTGGCTCGGCGCGCAGGATGTGCTGGCTGGCCGCATGACAGGGGGGACGCTCGGTCAGTTTGTGCTTTATGCCGCGCTTGCCGCCGGTTCCCTTGGCGGGCTGAGTGAAATCTGGGGCGAGGTGCAACAGACCGCGGGGGCCGCCGAACGCCTGGCCGAATTGCTGAAGACGGAATCGGCGGTAAAAGATCCCGAAAACCCGAAAAAATACAAGGGAGATGTTGAAGGGCAAATCAAATTTGATCATGTTTCCTTTGCCTATCCGACACGACCTGACACACAGGCGCTTGATGATGTCAGCTTTGAAGTTCATCCCGGCGAGACGGTGGCCATTGTCGGCTCGTCCGGTTCGGGAAAAAGTACCATTTTCAATCTGATCCTGCGCTTTTATGATGCTGACAAGGGCAAGGTCGAGGTGGATGGCCTGCCGGTCAACGAGGTGCGGCTTTCCGATCTTCGTGCCCGCATGGCCCTGGTGCCACAGGATATTGCCCTGTTTGCCGACAGCGTTGCCGCCAATATTGCCTATGGCACCGATGGCGCGACGCGCGAAGAGGTGGTGAAAGCCGCCAAAGCCGCCCATGCGCATGAATTTATCAGCGCAATGGAGCGTGGTTATGATACGGTTTTGGGCGAAAAGGGTACGACCCTTTCCGGCGGTCAGCGCCAGCGCATCGCCATTGCCCGCGCCATTTTGCGTGATGCACCCATCCTGCTGCTGGATGAAGCGACCAGTGCCCTTGATACGGCCAGCGAACGCGAAGTGCAAAAGGCGCTCGATGAACTCAAAAAAGGCCGCACCACGCTAATCATTGCCCATCGCCTGTCCACCGTGCAGGAAGCTGACCGCATTCTGGTCATCGACAAGGGACATGTTAGCGAAGAAGGCACGCACAAAACCCTGATTGAAAAAGGCGGCATCTACAAGGAACTGGCCGAATTGCAATTTGCCGGTGCGCCCGCGTAAAAAGCGACTGGCGTCGCTGGCCCTCGCCGGGCGGGCTGCCTGTGCAGCAGGCACCAAAGGCAAAGCCTTTGGAAACCGGTTTTTTTACCAGGAAGCGGTGAGTTTATCCGGGCATGTCAAAACCCGTTCCCCAAACGGGGGTGCAGGGGATTATCCCCTGCCGCCGTGCGCGCAGCACGCCCGCCCGGCGAGGGCCAGCGCGGCACGCGCTTTTTTACTGGTTGGTGAGTTTCAGTTCGATGCGACGGTTGCGGCGATAGTCTTCGGGGGTGTCGCCCGTTGCAATGGGGCGGAACTCGCCAAAGCCGGCGGCCATCAGCCGGGTGGGTTTGACGCCTTGCGAGATGAAATAGCGCACAACGGAAATAGCGCGGGCCGTAGACAGTTCCCAGTTACTGGGAAATTGCGGCGTCTGGATGGGGGTGGCATCGGTATGGCCATCGACACGCAGCACCCAGTTGATTTCCTCCGGGATTTCCCCTTCCAGCGAGATCAGCGCCTGGGCAAATTTGTTGAGCTGTTCATGGGCTTGCGGGTTAAGCTGGGCCGAACCGGCCGAAAACAGCACTTCCGACTGAAAGACAAAACGGTCACCGACAACGCGAATATCCTTGCGGTCACCCAGAACCTGGCGCAGGCGGCCGAAAAATTCGGAGCGATAGCGCGACAGTTCCTGCACCTTGCGGGCAAGGGCGATGTTGAGTCGCTTGCCAAGGTCGGCGATACGCGCCTTGTTCGCGCTTTCTCTGGCAGCCGAGGCATCAAGAGTTTTGTTGAGGGCGGCAATCTGGCGGCGCAGGGCGGCCATCTGATAGTTGAGCAATTCCACCTTGGCAAGGGCGGCGGAACTGATTTTCTTTTGTTTGTCGAGATCGGAGGAAAGGCCGACGAGGCGGCTGCTTGCCGCTTTGGCCTTGCCGCTTTCTGCACTGATCAGTCCCTGCAAACGGCTCTTTTCACTGTCCGAGGCGGCCAGAGATGCCGACAATGAGGCGATATTGTCTTCAAGTTTCTGTTTTTTTGTCTGTTCCAGCGCCAGCAATTCCGTCAGCTGGGTGATTTGCCGGTTCAGACGTTGCAGGGCGGTATCCTTGCCACTGACTTCCTGGGTGACAAAATAGTTGGTGAGCATGAACACGGACAACAAAAAGGTCATGACCAGCAGCAGGGTGGCCATTGCATCAACAAATCCGGGCCAGTAGTCGGAGGAACTGCCACTGCGGCGATTTGATCGGCTGTAGGCCATGAATTACCTCCGGCCGTGTGGTGCGGACTGGCGGGAGATTGTTTTTAGCGCGGCGGCGATTTCCGATTGCTGCCCGGCCTGTTCGTCCATCCATTCGCGAACAACCTGCTGCTCGGCGCGCATCTGTTTGACGAGGCCGTCTATACCGCTGGCCAGTTCCCGGACATTACTGTCGGCCCCTCTTTGCATCCCCATACCGGTCCCCTGTTGCAGATTCTGGGTCAGCATATTGATGCTTCGTTGCAATTCCTGGACGGCGTAACCGATTTGTGCCGCTTCCGAACCGGCATTACCGGCGCCACCCAGCGTGGTGATCGAGGCCAGCCAGTCTTCAAGTTCGTTGTAAAAACGGTTTTGGGCGTGTGAGGCCTGAAGGTCAAGAAAGCCGAGGATTAGTGAACCGGCGAGACCAAAGAGAGACGAACTGAAAGCCGTGCCCATACCCGACAGGGGCGCCTTGAGCCCGGTAATAAGATCTTCCAGCCCCCCCAGATTGTCGCCGCCGGTGGGCAGGGCGCCGATGGTCTTGCCAACAGAATTGATGGTTTCCAGCAGGCCCCAGAAGGTGCCGAGCAATCCCAGAAAGACCAGCAGGCCGATGAGATAGCGGGATGTATCGCGAGCTTCGTCGAGGCGCGAGCCAACTGAATCGAGAATGGAGCGCATGGCACCGGTACTCATGGCCACTTCACCAGGACGATCGCCGAGAAGCTTGACCATCGGTGACAGCAGGACAGGGGGGTGTTTCGACGACTGGGTGATATCGGACAGGCGAAAATGATTGACCCAGTTTATTTCCGGATAAAGCCGGATGATCTGGCGGAATGAATAGATGGTTCCAAACAGCAGCACCCCGGCAATCAGGCCGTTGAGCCCGGGATTGGCCATGAAGGCTCTGAAAATCTGCGAATAGAGAAGAATGCCGAGAAATCCGGCGGCCATCAGGAACAAAAGCATCCAGCGCAGGAACACGGATGGTTTTGTCAGGGAATTCTGATAGTGCATGTCGATCATCTTTTCAAATACCCCCCCGAGGATCTGATACAGGTTTCTTTGTTGTTTGTTTCCTGATCCGGATTTGCCAGCCTTCCCCACATTATACAGATAATGTGGCAGGATAAATGCAACACTATTGCAAAATGTCAGTGGATGCCAGTGTTATGCGATGGGGTGACGGGACAAAGCCTTGTATAGTGTCCGGGGAGCGGGGTGATCGCGAACCGGGAGGAACAATGTCCCGGTTTTCGGTTTCGGGTATATCTCCGACGAAAAAACCGGACCGGAAGACCTCCGATCCGGTTTTCTTTTCGAAACCGGTTTTACCTGCGGTGCCCCCATAAGCCGCATCTCCGGTGCCCGGGTAAAAGCGTTTCGAGACATGGCCCTGCTTACCCCACCC
>JALXEI010000077.1 GCA_027069645.1 Hyphomicrobiales bacterium | reverse complement strand
TTGTGGCCGAAAAGTTTTATCACCCGTCCGGAAGTTTCGGCCCGGACATCGACGGTGATATCTGCCTCGCTTCTGGCGCGGATATGCAGAATTTCCTTGCGGGGTCTGGCCCGGAACAGCCGGGCCTGAACGGTAAACAGTTTTTCCGTGCGGCTCTTTTTCCCGTGCATCACGCGCGATTGTTCGGCGTTTGTGTCATCAGTCGGGCTGATTGGCGGTACCTTGTCGGTGTCGCTGCCACCGATTACAATTTTTCCCGACAGCATCCACAGAGCGAGGGCCGCAAGGATCAAAAACGCGGTCATGGAGGAATTCCGGAACCCCGGGAGGGTGCGCCGGGGGGGTGTCCGGACTTTTTGCGGCTCTGATAAATTCTGTTTGCTCACAGGTATTCTCCCTGTTTTTCGCTGTCTTCCAGGGTCGCTTCCTCCCCGGTATTTTCGAACAGCATCTGTTTGTTCCGGCGAATAAAATCAAGAGTGGCCTGGTTGGCCGCAATGCCGTAGCCAAGGGCAAAGCGGCTACCGGGATTGGGACAGTTTTCAAAATGATGGCGCATGTCTTCCAGCAGACTGACGAGTTGCGCCTCGTGGTTCTCGATGGCCTGTTGCAGCCTTTCGGGTGGCAACAGGTTGGCAAACAGACCAAGGAACAGGAATTCGGATTTGAAGCGATTGGGTTTCGGGGTGTCCTGAAGGGCGGTGGTCAGTTCTGCACGTCCGGCTTCGGTAATCGAGTAGATCTTGCGTGACGGCTTGCCCGGTTGCACCTCGGTTCGGCAGGTCACCAGTCCCTCGTTCATCATTTTGGTCAGCGCCGGATAGATGGAGCCGTAGCTGGCTTCGATGAAATGGCTGAAGCGCCCGTCGGCGACGAGCTTGTTGATCTCGTAGCCCGTGGCATCCTCGAAATGCAAAATGCCCAGACACAGGGTGCGTATATTCATTTGTTTTGCCCTGTATTGTTGTCGGGTCGGATTTCTGTATTGAAGTTCGGCTTTGCAGACCAGCCGGATGCCGCGAAGGGGATGTCTGTTTCAGAGTACCGTGGACAAATGTCCAGGGCCTGTGCTTTTTCAACCTGCGCCATGATGGGCTGTTGTCTCCTTTACCGATCCCTCCCTGAAAGGGATTGAACAGGGAAATATATATTACGATACTATATATCTAATCTATATATGGCAGAAAAATATAATGGCGTCAATTCATGTCCGGCATTCGCGTGTGTGCAGGTATATGATACCAAACAACAAAAAGTCTGACCTTTGTATTTTGTTCGGGTTCTGCTCCCCGGACAAGCGATAGCGCAGCGCCGGGGTCCAGAGTCGAATTTTATATGCTTTTGATTTTATTCGTTTTCTCAACCTGTCCCGTATTTGCTGCCCCTGGATCCCGGTTCGGCGCTGCGCTTGTCCGGGAAGCGAAACATGGAGACAGAATGGGAAAGTTGAGTCAGACTTTTTGCGTTTTGGTATGACCGGAGCGTTTTCTGCAAATGGCACGGTTCATGCTGTATATAGTTGTGATCGTGATTTCCCGCCGGCAAAGCCGAAACAGATCATTTATGCCAGGTGCAAGAGAGGGGGCTATCGTGAATTCGCTCGTTAAACCGGTCGATGAATTGCAGCCGCGATATGATGCCATTGTCATCGGTTCGGGATATGGCGGCGGGGTCGCCGCCAGCCGTCTGGCGCGGACGGGGTTAAAGGTGTGCCTTCTGGAAAAGGGGCGACAATGGCGGCCCGGGGATTTCAGCAATACGCTGAAGGGGATGTGGGACCGGACACGAATGACCGGACGCTATCTGTCCCTTGGTCCGGAGAATGCCCTGTTTGATCTGCGCACCGGCAAACAAATGCATATCCTGACCGGTTGCGGACTGGGGGGCGGGTCTCTGATCAATGCGGGGGTCGCTTTTCGGCCTGACGCAAAAGTATTTGAACAGCCGGACTGGCCGGAAGAAATGGTCCGGGATGGCCTTCTGGAGGAAGGATTTGCCGAAGCTGAAAAAATGCTTGACGTTGCCGATTGTCCGGGAGCCGAAAATCTTTTGAGTTTCAAATCACTACAAGCCTGTGCCAAAGGACTTCGCCGGGATCCTGGTTATGAGAATGTGACGGCCGAACCTGTTTCCTCGACCATAACCTGGCGGCCTGGTGTCAACCGGGCCCGTGTGATGC
>JALXEI010000076.1 GCA_027069645.1 Hyphomicrobiales bacterium | reverse complement strand
CTGCTGCTGGCCACATATGCCGATGATGACGAAATCGCCGCACCGCCGTTTGAGGAGGTCCCGTTCAGACTCGGGGTGTTGTGGAGCTATTGATTGCGTACAACTTTTTGTAATCGGCACCATTGTCAATATCGTCCAGTTCATCGACGAATCCGACTGAATGGCCCTCGATATTTTTCAGCGTATCGGACAGGGCGCAAGGGGTCGACCAGCGCACGGCATCAAAGGGACGTAAAATATGCGGACGACGACGCTGTCCCACCAGCCAGTAGCCGCCATCGCGGGCCGGGCCGAAGACCATGTCATGCCCTTGCAGCAGCTGGAACGCACGCGAAATCATCGCCGGGGTGATGCCAGGAATATCGGCGCCAGTAATAATCAACGGACCGTGTTCCACCTCATCAAACAGGCGCTGCATGCGCTCCCCCAGCCCGCCACTGCCCTGCCCGATGATCCCGTCAACCGGCAGGCTTACCCCCCATCGGACATGATCGGGGGCGCATGACAACACAAGCTTCCATTGCCTGTTGCCTGCAAGCGTGCGACAGGTCCAGGCCAGTTGATGTCTGTAAAAACGAAGGGCCTCAACCGTCCCGACATCCCGCGCCAGCCGTGTCTTGACCCGCCCTGCCGAGGGCCTTTTCGCCATAATGACGAGACAGTTACGAACGGACATCGCGCTGTTCTTCCGGAGGTGTGTTTTGAGCGTATTGCGGATCATAGGTACGGGCAATGTGCGCGGGATCGACACCGGCGAAATATTGTCCAAGGCAAAACAGATTGCGGGCAATGCGCCGTATATAGCCGTCGGTCCGGTACCGCACCGCACTGGTCCGCGCCCGGCTGGCGAGAATGTGCAGACGCCTTGCTCCAATGGCTCTGACAATGGCGACATCTTCCATAAGGGGCAGATCCGCATAACCGCCGATTTCATCGTAAAGATTGCGGTGAATGAGCAGGCCCTGGTCACCATAGGGAAGTTTGAAAACATGCGAACGCAACCCGACCATGAATTCGACAAACCGCGGCGCAAGCCCCTTGTCATTGAGGGCAAACCGGAAAGCGGCAGCTTCATGTCCCGCTTTTGAACGGGTGTTTATAAATTGCGTCACCTCCTCGCCCCATCCGTGTTCGAGGACGGTATCGGCATGCAGGAACAACAGCCACGGCCCCCTTGCCTCTCGTCCACCCCGCGCCAGTTGTTGCCCCCGTCCCCGGGGAGATGAAATGATCCTGGCACCGGCGTCTTCGGCAATGCGCAGACTGTCATCGCACGAGCCGCCATCGACAATGATGACCTCGCGTACGAGCCCGTCAATGGTCGCCGGGACAAGGGCACCAAGGGTCGCCGGAAGTTCATTCCGGGCATTAAAAACCGGTATGATAACGGAAATCATTCATCCGGACTATCATGGACCCGTCACACGCTCAAGCCTCCGCCGGTCATTTTATCGTGTGCAAAACAGAGGACTCCCGTGCCGTCCGAAAACCGCTATAACAAAGAGGCTGCCAAATCCCTTAACCCGGCCGGAGAACCTCATGACGCAAAAAACCCCCTTTCCGCTGATGCTCTCGCCCCTGCCACTTAAACATGGCCGTTTGAAAAATCGTATTATCATGGGGGCTATGCATACCCGCCTTGAGGCCCTGCCGGATGGTGTGCAGCACCTCGCCGATTTTTATGGCGAACGGGCAAGGGGCGGCGTCGGCCTCATCGTGACGGGGGGCTATGCACCCAACAGCGAGGGGCTGCTGGAGCCCAACGGGCCGATCCTGAATGAACCCGACCAGGTGGAGGATCACCGCATTGTCACCAGGGCTGTTCATGAAGCCGGGAGCAAAATCGTACTGCAAATTCTCCATGCCGGACGTTACGGGGCCACACTCAAAACAGTGGCCCCTTCGCCCATACGCGCGCCCATAAGCCCGCTGACGCCCCGGGAACTGGACAGCGAAGAGATCGAACAGACCATCCGCGACTATGCGCAATGTGCCTCTCTGGCCCGGCAGGCCGGATATGACGGCGTCGAGATCATGGGGTCGGAAGGCTATCTGATCAATCAGTTCACCGCACCGCGCACCAACCGGCGAGAGGATCAATGGGGCGGCTCGCCCGAAAAACGCCAGCGTTTTCCGCTGGAAATCGTCAAAGCCATTCGCGCCGCGACATGCGATGATTTTATTCTCATCTATCGCATCTCGTCCATTGAACTTGTCGAAAATGGCGCCAGCGGTGCGGAGATCATAGATCTTGCCCGCAATATCGAAAAGGCCGGCGCCGATATTCTGTCTACCGGTATCGGCTGGCACGAGGCACGTATTCCCACCATCGCCTGTATGGTGCCGCGCGGCACCTGGAGCTTTGCGGCAAAGCGCCTGAAAGAGGCTGTCACCCTTCCGGTGGTTGCCGCCAACCGTCTCAACACCCCCCAAACCGTGGAAAAACTGTTGCAGGAGGGCGCTTGCGACCTCGGCTATCTGGCCCGCCCCCTGTTGTCCGATCCGCATTTCGTCAACAAGGCCGCAAAAGGCCGCGCAGATGACATCAATGTCTGTATTGCCTGCAACCAGGCCTGTCTCGACTATATCTTCACGGGCAAAACCGCCACCTGCCTCGTCAATCCCCGTGCCGGTCATGAAACCGAACTGAAAATCACCCCCGCCCCCGTCCGAAAGCGCATTGCTGTTGTGGGAAGCGGGGCCGCCGGGCTGGCCGCTGCCAGCATCGCAGGCGTGCGCGGACACAGGGTCACGCTGTTTGAAGCAGGAGAGGAACCGGGCGGCCAGTTGTTGCTCGCCGCAAATGTCCCGGGCAAGGATGAATTTCGCGAGACCCTGCGCTATTTCACCCGCAAACTTGCCGCAGCCAATGTTGATATCAGAACTTCAACAACAGCCGATGCCGCCATGTTGCGCGGGGGAAAATATGATGAAATCATCATTGCCACCGGCGTTGCGCCGCGCCGCATTGACCTCAAGGGCCTGGATCACCCCTGTGTCGCAACCTATCCGCAAATCCTTTCCGGTGCGAAGTCCTGCGGTGAACGGGTGGCGATCATCGGCACCGGCGGCATTGGCTATGATGTTGCCGATTTCCTGTCAACGGATACCGATGAAAACAGCGATAGCGTCAGGGCCTTTCTGAATGACTGGGGCGTGGACAGGGGCCTTGATACACCTGGCGGCCTTCTCCCGGAAGGTCCGTCAACAGCCCCCTGCCATCGCCGGATCACTCTGTTGCAACGAACCTCTGGAAAACCACGCAAGCCCCCTGGAGCCACGACCGGCTGGGCCTTGCGCAAGAGACTGCAACGGCGCGGCGTGAATATTCTCACCGGCGTCAGCTATGAGCGCATCAGTGATGACGGCCTGCATATCCGCATCGAGGGAAAACAATCTGTCTTGCCGGCTGACACCATCATCATTTGTGCCGGCCAGCAAAGTCGCACCGGCCTGTATGAGGAACTGTCCATGCTCGGCATTCACAGCCATCTCATTGGTGGTGCAAAACAGGCGGGCGAACTCGATGCCCTGCGCGCCATATCCGAGGGCTATCGTCTGGCGCTTGCCCTGTAGACGCGCCCTGCCGTCAATCCGCCGGTATATTGGCCCGGAAGGGTTCATCAACCGGTGTATTCATGATGTGATTGGCATAGTTGGAGAGCGTTTTCATGGCAATCCCGGTCACCACTTCCAGGGCATTTTCGGGGGTATAACCGGCAGCCAGGAACTCATCAAGTTCCCCCTCTTGCAGCCAGCCGCGCTGATCCACCATCCTGCGCGTGAACACCCGCAGGGCTTCCAGCTTTTCATCACCAAGGCTGTTTCCGGCTGCTGCGTTGCGGATCACTTCTTCATCAAGACCCTTCTTTATTGAACCGGTGGTGTGAGCCGCAACACAATATTTGCAGTCATTATAATTTGAAACCGTCAGCAGGACGACCTGCTGTTCCAGCGGCGAAAAGGAACTGCGGGCAAAAATCTCACTCACTCCGGTATAGGCCTTCAAAGCCTTGGAAGAGGTTGCCAGTTTGGCAAACAGGTTGAGATCAAAGCCGAATTTGTTGTGCATGGCGGTCAGCACACCGCGCGAATCCGCCGGGGCCGTTTCTTTATCATGCAGGGGAAAATGGTCAGACATGGCGGCGCTCCTCATTTGTAAAAACATAACAACAGACCAAATGGTCTCTCTTCCTGTAACATCCATATGAAAAAGCAAAAAAGTCAATGGCCTGCCGATCACATCCTTGCGATCCGTCGCTGCACTTCGGTGCGCAGAAAGGGAAGAACATCGCGTTCAAAAAAGCTGTTTTTTCGCAACCAGGCATTGTTGCGCCATGAAGGATGCGGCAGGGGCAGCCATATGGGGCGGTGGTCGGTTATGGCATATTCGCGCCAGTCGGCGACCGTCTGCGTGAGCGTCTTTTTACACCTTTTCCCGAGGTGAAACCTTTGTGCATAAAGACCCACCAGCAAAATCAGTTCAATCTGCGGCATCAGCGCAAACAGATCACCATGCCATTTTCGCGCACATTCGCGTCGTGGCGGCAGATCCGCGCCACGGTCATCAAGGCCGGGAAAACAAAAGCCCATTGGAATAATATTGAACAGGTGCGGATTATAAAACTGATCTGAACTCACCCCCAGCCAGTCGCGCAAACGATCCCCCGAGGGATCCGTAAACGGTCGACCTGACGCATGCACGCGGGTCCCCGGCGCCTGGCCGATGATACAGATGCGGGCAGAACGACCCGCTACAAGGACCGGACGCGGTTCGTGGGGTAAAGGAGGCCCGACCGGCATCTCAACGCAATGACGACAGGCCCGCACATGTTCAAGAAGTTCACAAAGAGATGACGAAGAGGTGCCTTCGCCCGCCCCTTTGTCTGCCGGTGTCACCTCCCGCCTATTTCTGCTCTTCGACATGTTTGATGCGATCCAGAGCCTGATCTATGGAGCGTTCCAGCTTCGCGGCCTCCTCATCATTGCCCAGACCTTCAAGATGGCTTGCAACCTTTTCGCTGACCGCCCCTACGCCTTCGTCCGCAACCCTGTCTATGGCCGTCTCAAGGCCCGTTCCCTGGGAAGGGGGCGTTGCCGGGGCGCTTTGGGCAGCGGAAACAGAGGCAGCGACGGCGGCCTCGTTATGTCCCAGCGGTGTCGCAGGGGGCCTTTTCTGTCTATTTATCAACCAGAGGGGAAAAGTTATGAACATCGCTTCCAGCAAAAGCCAGATAAAGCGTCCCACAAGCACATAAAGAATAAGCGGCAAACGGTCAGCCGGTTTTACCAGATAATCCCATTTCTGATAGGCGGAAAACCACTGTTGCTCGCTCAGCCAGCCATGCAGACCTGCCGCAAACTGATGAACGCCGTTAAATATCCATTCAAGTTCCGGGGTTGTGAAGGTTATGACATACAGGATAACGCCAATGACAAGGCCGATCACCAGCCGCCACAGCCCCCTGAGGCTCTTCCAGAAAATCATCAATAACCACATGACACGCACACCCCTCATTCCGTTCTTTTTTTGACAGGATATACCATTGCAGCGCCCCTGTCAGGCTGTTTATGATACATGGCATCCGGATATGCAACCCGGGCCAAAAGCCGTTACCAATCCCGCTTGAAAAGATCCGGTTACCCACCACCCGCTGCAAAACACTCTGTTGCAAACGCCTTTTCTGTTATAGTAAGTCAGATTCGTACCGCGTTCTGATCCCGCAAACCTTTTCAGGGGAACAAGAGGAAACAATGGCGCTGTTCAGAAATCTTTTTAACAAAAGCACGACCCCGGAAGAAGGCAAGGCTCAAAAACAGGACCGGAAAACCCGAAAGGGCGGTGACGGGAACAGGCCCGAAAATGCCGAAAAGGCACACGGCCGGACGTCAACTCTCAAAGAAGAAGATCACGCGCAGGATAACCTGGAGCTGTTCTCAAAGGAGATCGGCAGCAAGGCGCGCCGGACACAACAGTCTTCAGATAGCCCCCCCGGGCAAACCGCAGCGGACAGCAAGGACTCTCCGGATACCCCGACCGATAAAGAACAAAAAGAAACAGAACCTGTAAAGGCACCTATGAAGCAACAAGCCACAAGAAAAAAATCCCGGGCAGCAACGGCGCCCAAAACCTCCGGCAAAGCCGCGGCCAAACCGCAAAAAGCCGGCGAGGGCGACTATACCGCCGCCGATATTGAAATCCTTGAAGGGCTGGAGCCCGTGCGCCGCCGCCCTGGTATGTATATTGGCGGCACCGATCGCAAGGCGCTGCACCATCTGTTCGCCGAGGTGATCGACAATTCGATGGACGAGGCAGTGGCCGGGTTTGCCACATGGATCGAAGTGGAGCTGTTTGCCGACAATTCCCTGAAGGTCACCGATAATGGCCGCGGCATTCCGGTTGATCCCCACCCGAAGTTCAAGGACAAATCGGCGCTTGAAGTGATTCTGACCACGCTGCATGCTGGCGGCAAATTCGACAGCAAGGTCTATGCCACATCGGGTGGTCTGCACGGGGTTGGCGCTTCTGTGGTCAATGCGCTTTCAGACCATATGGAAGTGGAAGTTGCCCGCGACAAAAAGCTCTACCGGCAGGTCTTCTCGCGCGGCATTGCGCAGGGAAAGCTGCAAAAACTGGGCAAGGTGGCCAACCGGCGCGGCACATCTGTCCTGTTTCACCCAGATGCGGAAATCTTTGGCGACAACACCCTGTTTCGCCCGGCGCGGCTGATGCGCATGGCCCGCTCCAAGGCCTATCTGTTTGGCGGTGTCGAGATCCGCTGGAAATGCGCCCCGGAGCTGATCTCTGAAAAAGACAATGTGCCTGCTGAAGCCACCTTCCATTTCCCCGGCGGCCTCAAGGATTACGTATCCGAGCGCATTGACGGGCTGGTCACAGTCACCAGCGATATTTTCGCGGGCAAGGTGGAAAAGGAAGGCGGGCACGGGTCGGTCGAATGGGCCATCACCTGGATCGCCAATGCCGACGGATTCATGAACACCTATTGCAACACCGTACCGACCATTGAAGGCGGCACCCATGAAACGGGGATGCGCGCAGCGCTCACCAAAGGCTTGCGGGCCTATGGCGAGATGACCAAAAACAAAAAGGCGGCGCAGATCAATGCCGATGATGTGCTGGGCACCGCCGGGGCGATGATGTCCGTTTTCATTCGCGAACCCGAGTTTCAGGGCCAGACCAAGGAAAAGCTGGCCACCACTGCCGCCACCCGCATTGTCGAAAACGCCATGCGCGATGCCTTTGACCACTGGCTGACCAGCAACACCAAACAGGCGGCCAAACTGCTTGACTGGGTGGTGGACCGCTCCGAGGAACGGCTGAAACGCAAACGCGACAAGGAAGTTTCCCGCAAATCCGCCACCAAAAAGCTGCGCCTGCCCGGCAAGCTGGCCGACTGTTCGCAGCGCAATGCCAAAGGAGCGGAAATCTTTATCGTCGAGGGAGACAGTGCGGGCGGCTCGGCCAAGCA
>JALXEI010000075.1 GCA_027069645.1 Hyphomicrobiales bacterium | reverse complement strand
ACAATATCGAACTGACCGAGAGGACGAAAATTGTCCAGCAGATTAAAGGTTCGAAACTGCACCATCGACTTCAATGCCGGATCAATAACCCAGTCGGTGCCCTGCTGTTTGAAATATTTCATCAACAGTACCGTTGACATACCACGCTGGACTTCAAACTGGCTGTAGCGACCGGCGCGGGCGCGCGCCACGGCCTCGCTGGACAAATCGGTGCCGATGATCTCTGTTCGCCAGCCAGCCAGTTTGTTTTTTTGTTCTTTCAGTTCAATGGCCAGTGAATAGCCTTCCTGACCTGTCGAGGCAGCCGCACTCCAGATGCGCAACCGGCGCTGTGTGGCGCGCGCTTCCAGCATGTGCGGCAACATGATGTTGCGGAAATTGTCAAACGGCGTCATATCGCGGAAAAAGAAAGATTCGTTGATGGTCATCGCCTCGGTCACGCGCTCCTGAAGCCTTGCCGCGCCCGGTCGCTGCATGGCGGTAACCATTTCGGCCAGACTGGCATGACCAAATTCCTGCGCAACCGGGTTAAGCCGACTGTCGAGCAAATAGCGTTTGTCTTCACCAAGCACCAGCCCGGAGCGTTCTTTCAGAAAACGGCGAAGATAATTAAACTGTTCGGGGGTCATGGTGTCCTCACTTGATCAATGAATTTATTTTTGGACCGAGTTCCGACAGGGGCAATACAGCACTGCAAATCCCGGCATTTGCAGCCGCTCCCGGCATCCCCCAGACAACGCTGGTCGCCTCGTCCTGGGCCAGAACGGTACCGCCGGCATCGGCTATAACTTGCCCGCCCCTCGCGCCGTCCTGCCCCATGCCGGTCAATATGGTGGCGAGAATACCGGCCCGGTAAATCCTTGCAGCAGATTCGAACATGGGATCAACGGCGGGACGGCAGAAATTGATTTCCGGCCCCTGATCAAGGGCAATGGCCGCACCGCCGGCGGCCGCAACCAGACGCATGTGATAGCCCCCTGGCGCAACATAGATATGACCGGGCTGCAAAACCTCGCCCTGTTGCCCTTCGGCTCCTGGCCGACCACTGGCTTCCCCGAGGTTCTTGGCAAGAATGGCCGTAAAGGTCGCAGGCATATGCTGTGTCACAAGAACGGGAATATTGCCAATCCGCGGACCAATGGCCGTAAACAGTTTGATCAGCGCCTGGGGACCGCCCGTCGAGCTGCCAACCAGCAAAATTCGCGGTGCGATGGTGGAAAACGGTCGCAGTCTGATTGCACCACCGCCATTGTCTGCCGCTGTATTCACCGCGGGGCGAGCTGTTGCGGTTGCTGTTGTTTGCCGCCGTGGCAGTTCACCTGTATTGTGGCTGATCGGCGCGCGAACCGGCGCCCCCCCTCTTTTGCGCCCCAGAGTCCTGATTTTCGCCACGAGATCGGTGCGAAATCCGGTCGAAGTGGTGATCCCCGAATTGCTGTCGGGTTTGGCAATATAGTCGGTTGCGCCCAGCGCGAGGGCTTTCATGCTGATTTCGGCATTGCGTTGTGTCAGTGTCGAGGCCATGATGATTTTGACACCGGGTCTGTTTTTCAACAGATGGGGCAAGGCTTCAAGCCCGTCCATGATCGGCATCTCCACATCAAGAACAATAATATCGGGCCTGCTGGCCGCAACATCTGCAACTGCCTTTTGACCATTGGCATGGCGGGCAACGATTTCCATGCCGCTTTCCTCGCCAATCCAGCGCGCCACAAGTCCCCTTACAACAGCACTGTCATCCACAACCATGACCCTGATCGGATCGGTCGCTGCCGCATGCGTATGCTCGCTTTTGACGGGGGAGGGTCTGACAGCCAAAGCCATGAGTATTTATCCTGTACTGAAAAAATAACGGTCGATCAGATGTGCCGGCTTACGGCCCCTGCGCCCCTGCCCCTGGCAGGAACAGGAGACTAAGCCTGCCCTTCACCAATCAGACCGACCTGCTGAAACTTGGTTTCGAGAATTGTTTTGTCGAACGGCTTCATGACAAATTCATCCGCCCCGGCTGTCATGGCCTTCGAAATGTGCTCGGCATCATTCTCGGTTGTGCAGAAAATAACCTTTGGCTTGTCGCCATTTTTTTCTTCCCGCAGGGCCTTGATAAATTCCATGCCATCCATCTGCGGCATGTTCCAGTCGAGCAGCACGGCATCGGGCATATGCTCCCGGCACTTGCTCAGCGCAACT
>JALXEI010000074.1 GCA_027069645.1 Hyphomicrobiales bacterium | reverse complement strand
CCCCTCGTCACTGGCATAGCTCTCGGCAATATTGGCCTTGCCCTCGCGAAGGGACTTGACTTCCGTTCCGGTCAGCACAATCCCGGCTTCAATGACATCTTCAAAAAAATAGTTGTGCCGGGCCTTGCGGTTATCGGCCACAATCTTGCGGCCATCGCCTTTTTTGCGCGCCATGTCGCTACCTCTTTCAACCGGTTACGCTATCGATTGCAATCCGAGATCGTCCATCACCACATCAATTTTCTGTTGCAGGCCGGTGCTGGTCGCAACCAGTGGCAGACGCACATCGGGCTGGCAAATCCCGAGCCTTGAGGCTGCATATTTGACCGGTGCCGGACTGGTTTCCATGAACATCAGTTCATGCAAGGGCATCAAACGGTCCTGAAAAGACAGCGCTGCCCCGAAGTCACCATCCATGCAGGCATTTTGAAATTGCGCGCACAGTTTGGGGGCCACATTGGAAGCAACAGATATGCAACCATGCGCCCCGCAGGCCATGCTGGCGAGGGCCAGCGGATCATCGCCGGACAACAACAGGAAATCTTCCCCGATGACAGCCCGCTGCTTCGAGATACGCGTCACGTCACCGGTTGCATCCTTGACGCCGACAATATTGGGCAATTGCGCCAGCCGTGCCATTGTCTCGACACTGATATCAACAACACTGCGCCCGGGTATATTGTAGACGATGATCGGGATCTCCACCGCATCCTGAATGGCCTTGTAATGCTGATAAAGGCCTTCCTGTCCCGGCTTGTTGTAATAGGGCGCAACGATCAGCACACCATCCGCGCCGACCTTTTTGGCGTGTTGCGTATATTCAATGGCATCTGCGGTATTGTTGGAGCCGGTTCCGGCAATCACCGGCACGCGCCCGCCCGCCGCTTCAATACAAAGTTCGATGACCCGCTTGTGCTCTGCACGCGTAAGGGTCGGGCTTTCCCCCGTTGTTCCCACCGGGACAAGACCATGCGTTCCTTCGGCAATCTGCCATTCGACGAAGCGCTGAAAGGCCTCCTCGTCAACGGCGTCTTCCCTGAAGGGGGTAATCAGCGCGGTAATCGAGCCTTTGAACATGTTATTGTCTCACTTTCCAAAACAGATATCCAACCATTGAACATACAGGTGATTAATCACCTGTTAAACAGCCTTGCCCCGCCCTGCCGGAAAGCAACGCAATTTTCGCGCCGGTTCCGCCTCTCCTTGACCGGCAAGGCGGAACCATTCCCCGAACCTGCTCCTTCCTTGCCCCTCAATACCCCCAAAACAAACGAGGATACAGTCGAAAAAGACAGACATTGCCACGAAACTGTTTTGCACCGGGGCCCGCGGCGCTCACCAGGCGTCATTTTTTCGACAGATAAATCAGACAGATTTGTCGAGATTGCTGCATTCAACGGACGGGGTGTTGCGTGTTTGCCGGGACTTGTAGCATAATCTGCATTTGATGTGGCGTGATTTTTTGTCGATCCAGGGGTGAAAATGGGCAAATCATATGGATCCGGTCGCAGCCTTGCAAAAGCTGTTGCGACAAGCGTCTTTTTCCGGCTAAACAGGAATTGCCCTATCCTTGCAGCGGGGCTGGTTACGGGATTTTTTGCCGTCCCGGCATTGGCAGCACCCGCCGATAAGATTGCCGAACTGATCGCCGCCAGCAAAGCAACTGCTCCCCAAAAAGCTCTTGTAAATAATCGGCAGAAAACATCCCTGCCACCACTCCCCGCCAGGAATCCGTTGCGGCAGGCACGCAACAGCCGCACCGGCCCGCACTATACCTATACCGGTTTTCAAAGGGTGCCTGTTCCTGCAAGAGGTGGCCGGATCACCAACAGTATCAGGGCCCTTGCCCCCCTGCTGAATTATCATATTTCCCCGAACGATATCACAGCCCTGAAAAAGAGTGTTGATCTTGTTCTCAAGAACCGCCCCGCGGAGGCCCGTTCAGCGCGGTCGCAGATTTCGGATCCTGTCGCACGCAAACTGGCCCTGTGGTACTATTTGCGCAAATCCTCCGACCTTTCAAACCCTATGGCCATCGAGCGCTTTCGTCGCCGCAACCCGGACTGGCCCAGTCGCAGCCTGTTGCGTCGCAGGACCGAACAGGGGTTGCTGAAAACCGCTGCCAGCCCCGAAACAATTTTCACCCTTTACCGCAAACAGCCCCCTGCAACCGGCCTTGGGAAGTTTTTGCTGGCCCGCGCCTACCGGCAAAC
>JALXEI010000073.1 GCA_027069645.1 Hyphomicrobiales bacterium | reverse complement strand
CGATGCCGACGCGCCGCTCAAGGCCATGCTGGTGGATAGCTGGTATGATGCCTATCTGGGTGTTGTTGTTCTGGTTCGGGTGATTGATGGCAGGCTTGAAAAAGGACAGAAGATCAAGCTGATGGCAACCGATGCCAGCTATCTGGTGGATCGTGTCGGGGTTTTTCGGCCCAAACAGGACATGACGGATTTGCTCGGCCCCGGCGAAATCGGTTTTTTTACCGCGGCCATCAAACAGGTTGCCGATACCCGGGTCGGGGATACGGTGACGGATGAAAAGAACCCCTGCAAGGAAGCGCTACAGGGTTATGAGCCGGCACAATCCGTGGTGTTTTGCGGCCTTTTCCCTGTCGACAGTGCCGAATTCGAGGATTTGCGCGACGCGATGGCCAAGCTGCGTCTCAATGATGCCAGCTTCGATTATGAAATGGAAACCTCGGCGGCTCTTGGCTTTGGTTTTCGCTGCGGTTTTCTGGGCCTGCTGCATCTGGAAATCATTCGCGAACGCCTTGAGCGCGAGTTCAATATTGATCTCATCACCACAGCCCCGTCGGTTATCTATCATGTCTATCAGACCGATGGTGAAATGATCGAGTTGCACAATCCCGCCGATATGCCGGATGTGATGAAAATCGACCGCATCGAGGAGCCCTGGATCGAGGCAACCATTCTCGTTCCGGACGAATATCTCGGGGCGGTGCTGAAACTCTGCCAGGATCGACGGGGACGCCAGAAAGATCTCACCTATGCGGGCAAGCGGGCGATGGTGATTTACGAATTACCCCTCAACGAGGTGGTGTTCGATTTTTATGACCGCCTCAAATCCATAACCAGAGGTTATGCAAGTTTTGACTATCAGTTAATCGGGTATCAGGAGGGAAAACTTGTCAAGATGCAGATCCTCGTCAATGCCGAACCCGTCGATGCCCTGTCGATTGTCGTCCATGCCGACCGGGCGCAGGCGCGCGGCCGCTCCATGTGCGAGAAGCTCAAAACGCTCATTCCCCGTCACTTGTTCAAAATCCCCATTCAGGCGGCGATCGGCGGCAAGATTATTGCCCGTGAAACCATCGGCTCTGTGGGCAAGGATGTGACGGCCAAATGCTATGGTGGCGATATTACCCGAAAACGCAAGCTGCTGGAAAAGCAGAAAGCCGGGAAAAAGAAAATGCGTCAGTTCGGCAAGGTCGATATTCCCCAGGAAGCCTTTATCAAGGCGCTGAAAATGGATGAGGACTAGCCGGGGATATGATGGGGGATGCAGGCAAGGTGTCTACGCGCAGGCGGGCCGGAACAGGCTTGCATGATATATCATCGGCCTGTTAGAAAAAACATGTTGCCCGTTTCGAACTGTTACAGACTGATATCAATGTGATGAATTTTGATCGACTGATGAAAATCCGGCTTGCCGGGAATAATCCCGAATTGCGTACCCGTTTATGTCGTTTTTTTGATTCTATGGGCTGGGAAAAGTTCATTATCCTGGTCATTGTCATCAATGCCGTTACGCTGGGTCTGGAAACCAGCCCGGCAATGGTTCAGCGCTTTGGCCCGCTTCTCGATATTGTCAGCGCCATTGTCATGGTGATCTTCGTGGTGGAGATTGTTCTGCGTATCTATGCCCGCGGCCTGGATTTCTGGCGGCGTCCGTGGTGTCTGTTCGACTTTTCGGTTGTGTTGATTTCCGTGATGCCGGCAACAGGTCAACTCAGCATCCTGCGGGCCTTGCGTATCCTGCGGGTTTTGCGTCTGGTCTCGATTGTGCCGAGTATGCGTCGGGTCGTCGCCGGTTTGCTCACCGCCCTGCCAGGCATGGGCTCTATCATGACCCTTCTTCTGCTGCTGCTCTATGTTTTCTCGGTTATGGCCACCAATCTCTATGGTGAACGCTTTCCCGAGATGTTCGGGAATATCGGTGCCTCGGCGTTTACGCTGTTTCAGGTCATGACCCTGGAAGGATGGGCGGGAGATGTGGTGCGTCCGGTGATGAAAATCTATCCCTGGGCCTGGCTCTATTTTACTATTTTCATTCTCACCACCAGCTTCGCCGTTCTCAACCTGTTCATCGGTATTATTGTTGATGCCATGCAGTCTGTGCAGGAAGAGGAACACAGGGAAGAACGCGAGGAAGAAAAAGCCGAACAGGCCGCCATACTGGAAGAAATGGGCGCGTTGCGAGCCGAGATTACAAGGCTTTCACAGGGCCTTTCAAAAAAGTCCTGATATTGTCGATACTTCCGGGACAAAACTGACCGGACAGGAAAATGTTGATTTGTTTGCTGTCATGATCGTATAAACAGAGATATGTGGTGGTCTGCATATATTGAGTGCGCGCACAGCGATTGTGCTTCACGGTCTTGCGTATCGGCACAAAAAGTATAAACTGGCGACAGATGTAAATAATGTTTTTGTGCCGGGATTTGCCTCATTGAACTTTGATATCCTGTATTTATTGCAAACACGGGAAGAAATGAAGGTGAGTAATATACGGGAAGACATTGTTTCATGAAATAAATAAAAGAACCTGTTGCGAGAGTTGAGTCGTATATTTGCTTTCGGGAGGCGTATATGAAGACGTTGGTTGTATTTGGTGTTGCATTGGTAACAGGTGTTTCCGTGTTCAGCTTCTCTCACAGAACCACCGATAGTGAACCGCGGATGACCGCATTGAAGACCGCCATAAAAAGTCCTGGCAGTGGAATGGCCGGACGGGCCCTTACCGGCAAGTCGGACAGGATAAAACAGCAACCGGTTGAGGCGCAGATCACAAACCGACTGGTTGCGGCCCTTGGTGGAAGCGGAGAAAGCAGCAGGCAGCCCTGGTGGGAAGTGACACCGGCCGGAGCCAAACCCGAACCGGTATCGCGGTACGTTGCCCCTGTCAAAAAAGCCGACCGGAAACTTCTTGAAACGATCAGGAACAAGGCCGCGCGGGCTGCTGAACCCAAAGTGCCGCAGGTCAAAAAGAATATTGCCTATGAAGCGCCTGTAAAAAACAGACGGGTGAGCGCGGGTGAAAGTGACAGTCTGAAAGTGGCGGCACTGTCAGCGAGGAAACCGGTGGCGGTACGCGCTCCCGTGTCAACCAAAACTGTTCCGGAGAAAGGGAGCCGCATGGTCCCGGCCGGCAAGTCGCTGAATGGCAAGGGGACTGTTCGGGCCGACAAACCGTCCGGAGATCACAAGGCCGCAAAACCCCTGAAAAAAGTGGCGGTGCTGAGCAATAGCGAGCGTCGGGGACTGGGCAGGCTTGTGGAGCAAAAGAAATTGCACGCTCTCGATATGGTGATTGAATTCGATTACAAATCGGCAAAACTGACGGACAGGGCCCTGCCACTTCTGGCGCGGATTGGCAAGGCATTGAAGGATGGGCGACTGGCTGATGCCACTTTTGTTATTGCCGGTCATACGGATTCGGTTGGCAGCAATCGCTATAATATGAATCTCTCCGCGCAACGGGCGGCATCCGTGCGCGATTATCTGCGCAAGGTTCACCATATTGAAGCCAGGCGCCTTGTTGCGGTGGGATATGGAGAAGAGCGTCTGAAGAACAAAAAAGATCCTGAAGCCGCGGAAAACCGTCGCGTCGAATTCATCAATCTCGTTCGATAGGCCGTAAACCCGGCCGAAATCTGTTTGTGAGTTTACGGCCTGACGCCCGGCTCCCGTTTGCTGGCCGTTCTGATTTTCGGTTTTGTTATTATTGATCGTCAGCAGGTGCAGTTTCGCTGGACAAGCTGACGATATATGCCTATAAGGTTTCGCTCCAAGAGAGGAAATCTCTCTCTCCTCAATGCCCAGGTAGCTCAGTTGGTAGAGCAGCGGACTGAAAATCCGCGTGTCGGTGGTTCGATTCCGCCCCTGGGCACCATATATTTCACTGTTTCAAATGATTTCCGGGTATTGAAAATACTGTCGCGGGTACCTTACATATGGTAGCAGGGCGGAGGCCAAAACATTTGTTATGGGGGACAGGGTGCTTGCGGAGTATCGGCAGACGCTGGAATATTCCCCTAAAAACTGAAATGGTCCATGTGAGAAATACGAGCCGGTTTTCGGTGACGGGGAAATCCTGAAGGGGAAAAAAATGGACGTATGGGGATCGGTGCCGAAAGTGGCCGCCGCACATCATGCGCGTGATCACGGGGTCGATGATGATATTGACTTCGAGATCAAAGGTGCGGAAATGCAGTTTGTCGAGGTCGAGCTTGACCCCGGCGAAAGCGCCATTGCCGAGGCCGGGGCGCTGATGTTCAAACATGCCGATATCCATATGGATACGGTTTTTGGCGATGGTTCGAAAAAGCATGAGGAATCGGGCTTTCTTGGCAAGCTGGCCGGGGCGGGCAAGCGTATCCTGACAGGAGAAAGCCTGTTTATGACCCTGTTCACTCATCAAGGGGCGGGCAAGGCACGGGTGGCCTTTGCGGCACCCTATCCGGGGCATATCCTGCCGGTCAAACTCGATCAGATGGGCGGCACGCTGATTTGCCAGAAAGACAGCTTTTTGTGTGCCGCGCGCGGTGTGCAGGTGGGGATTCATTTTCAGCAAAAAATCATGACCGGCCTGTTTGGCGGTGAGGGTTTCATCATGCAAAAGCTGGAGGGCGATGGCTGGGTGTTTGTTCATGCCGGCGGCACGGTGGTCGAGCGTGAATTGCAGCCCGGCGAGGTGTTGCATGTGGATACGGGCTGTCTTGCAGCCATGATGCCGAGCGTCGATTTTGATCTGGAACGGGCCGGGTCGGTCAAGTCGATGATTTTCGGTGGCGAAGGCGTATTCTTTGCCAGGCTGACCGGACCGGGCAAGGTGTGGCTGCAATCCCTGCCTTTCTCCCGCCTTGCCGGACGCATGGCCGCTGCGGCGCCGGGTGTGACCGGCAGCAGTGTCGGTGAAGGCTCCCTGCTCGGTGGCCTCGGAGACCTGCTCGACGGAGATTGATCCCCGAAACCCACAAAACAGGGGCGTGGAGACAGGGGCCGATCGGTTTTCCAGGCTTTGCAAAACATGATCAAATCTTGAAGTTCGAAGCCGGAAATCCCAGATTTCAGGGGGTAGTGTTTGGCAGTGCGGCTTGTTGGCTGTTGCGGGCCCGCTGTGAGAGGAAGGTAAATGTCTGCAATATACGAAGGATGTTGCGGAAGGGCCACAGCCTGGCATTTGGAATAATCGGACAACTGTTCTATTGAATTGACCCCGGCTTTTTTCTGTATAGAAGCCGGAGACGTCCCGCGGGATATACAGAGCATAAATTACAGGGTTGACTGGATTAAATGACCTATCTGCTATTATGTGTTGGTATCGTCCTGCTGCTGATTTGCGGGGATGCACTGGTACGCGGTGCCGTGGCCCTGTCGGTGAAGCTGGGTATTCCAACACTGGTCATCGGCCTGACGATTGTCGCTTTTGGCACATCGGCGCCTGAACTGGTCGTGTCGCTGCGCGCGGCGCTGGCCGGTGCGCCAGGCATGGCCATTGGCAATGTTGTGGGCTCGAATATCGCCAATATTCTGCTGGTTCTGGGACTGCCGGCCATTATCATCGCCACCGATACCGAACAGGACTTTGTCGTTCGCAACACGGTTTATGTCATTTTGGCCAGCCTGATTTTTATTGCCCTTTGTTTCGCAGGGCCGCTGTCTTTCTGGCATGGCGCCTTGCTGTTCGCACTGTTGGTCGGTTTTTTGCTGGAACAGGCCAGACGGGCAGAACAGCACAAGGATGCGGCAACCGTCCTTGGTGAAGAAGCAATGGAACTGATCGACGGGGATGCCGGGGCCCCGAAAAGCAATATTGTCATTTTCGGGTTGCTGCTGGCCGGTCTTGTCGGGCTGCCGATTGCTGCCAGCCTGACGGTCGATTCAGCTTCTGAAATTGCCCGGCGTTTTCATGTCAGTGATGAAGTGATCGGGCTGACACTTGTGGCGCTGGGAACATCACTACCGGAACTGGCCACCACTCTGACCGCCGCCATACGCGGCCAGGCTGCTCTGGCTATAGGCAATGTGCTGGGCTCCAACCTGTTCAATTTGCTGGCCGTGATGGGGGTCACGACAATGGTTGCGCCCGTTCCGGTTCCGGCTTCATTTCTCGGGGTCGATTTGTGGATTATGCTGGCCGCCAGTGTCCTGTTGCTGCCCTTTGTCATCAGGGGTGCACAAATCACCCGCCTGTCGGGCGTCGGTTTTCTGGCGGCCTATCTGGCCTATGTGTATTTTGTCTATGCGCCGCAAACGGGGGGCGCTGCGGCCAATGTGATCGAGGCAACCGGCGTGATGCTGAAATAGCGGTTTTCGGGAGAGGCATAAGCAGGGGCAATAATCCTTATGAGCGAACAAAACCGGCAGGGTGTGGCCCTTGTCACCGGCGCATCTCATCGCATTGGCCGTCACATTGCCCTTGATCTGGCCGCGCATGGCCACACCGTCGGGGTCCACTATAACAGCTCGAAAGAGGCGGCTCTTGAGGTTGTGGCGAAGATTGAAAGAAGCGGCGGCGAGGCCCTTGCCGTTCATGGCGACCTTGATAATGAGGCGCAGGTTCGTGAATTGCTGCCGGCTGTCGCGCGGCGCTTCGGGCCGGTGACCGTGCTCATCAACAATGCCTCCCTGTTTGATCCCGACAGCTTGCAAAGTCTTGCCGATCCGGCTGAGGGCATGTGGAAATATCATCAGCAGATGCAGGTTAATCTGACGGCGCCGCTAATGCTTTCCGAGGCGCTGGTAGCGCAACTGCCGTCCGGGCAAAAGGGCAATATTATCAATATTCTCGATCAGAAGGTCTGGCGGCTGACACCCTATTACATGTCCTACACGCTGGCCAAATCGGCCCTGTGGACGGCGACCCGAACGCTGGCCCAGGCGCTCGCTCCGGATGTGCGCGTCAACGCCATTGGTCCAGGGCCGATCCTGCCCAACAAACGCCAGAGCGAACGGGAATTCAGAAAGCAGTGCGCCAGCCTGCCGCTTGGGGAATGTGCCACGCCTGATGACATTGCCCGCACCATCCGGTTTATCATCGACATGCCGAGTATGACCGGCCAGATGATTGCCCTCGATGGCGGGCGACACCTCGCCTGGCAGACCCCGGATGTCACCAATAAACATGATTGAGTGGACTTTCAAACCCTTTGGGTGTAGGCGAACAGGGCATGTTTTTTTTACCAGGTGAGTGTGATATGAACGAACCGATCCTCAGTCTGACCAGAACCCGGGCCAATGCCATCAACCGCACACGCCATGTCTTTGTGCGCGATCTCGAAGTGCAGGCCGTGGTAGGCGTCCTGGAACATGAAAAGCTGGCCCCGCAAAAACTGGTGATATCGGTGGATCTCACCGTGCGCGAGGGGGAAGAAGGGCTGGAGGACCGGCTGGAAAATGTCGTTTGTTATGGCAATGTGGTGGACAATATCAAGGCCATCATCGCCCGCGGCCATGTCAACCTGATTGAAACCCTCGCCGATATGATCGCCGAAAGTGCGCTTGCCGACAGGCGGGTGCTGGCAGCAAAGGTGCGCATCGAAAAACCCGACATCATCCCCGAATGTCAAAGCGTCGGCATTGAAATCGAGCGTTTGCAGGCCGGTTAGGTCGCATATCTCACCAGG